>NZ_LZMK01000124.1:0-13938 GCF_001665865.1 Nocardia sp. 852002-20019_SCH5090214
GGGGGCCGCGCCGTCGATCGCCGCCAGAATGGATGGCAGGTCGCCACCCGCGCAGAACGCCTTCTCGCCGGTCAGGATGACCACGTCCACGCGATCGTCGCCGTCCGCCGCGGCGAGTTCGCGTCGCAATGCCTCGATCAGATGACTGGTCAATGCGTTTCGCGCGGCCGGGCGATGCAGCGTGAGGATGCGAACCCCGCCACGCTGTTCGGTGAGCAGCATCAGCCCCTTCGACACTTCGGCGCGGGTCATGTGCACTCCTCATCGAGTTCGCGGCCGGATTCCCGCCACCATTCTACGCGACTTGTTAATCTAGGTTATCTATCTACCTGAGGAGCGGCCATGCCTCCCGTGGCACGCACGCTCCGGCGAGGAGAATCAATGGGCGTAACGATCGACAGGTCCGCACACGCCGCCATCGTCACGCTGCGCTGGCCCGAACGGCGAAACGCCCTCGGACCACAGGAAGCCGAGCAGGTCGCGGAGGCGATCGCCGAGGCGGCCGACTCGGGCGCCGCGGCGCTGGTCCTGACCGGCGAGAAGGCGTTCTGCGCAGGTGGCGACCTGCCATCCATTCTGGCGGCGATCGACGGCGCGGCCCCCGCTGAAGTCGAAGCAATCGTGTACGACCGCTTCCAGACACTTGCCCGGGCGCTGCGCGGATGCCGCATCCCCACCGTGGCCGCGGTGAACGGCGCCGCCATCGGACTCGGTCTCGACCTTGCCCTGTGGTGCGATCGGCGATTCGTGGCTCCATCGGCGCGGTTGGGGCAGGGCTGGGCCCGGATGGGATTGGTCCCCGGCACCGGCGGGGCCGCCCTGCTCGAGCGGTTGGCACCCGGCTTGCTGTGGAAGTTACTGGGCAGCGGCGGTGAGCTCACCGTCGACGACGCCGCCGCTCACGGTATCGCGGAGGTCGTCGCCGATCCTGTCGCTGCCGCGGTCGAGTTCGCGGCAGCGCTCTCGCGCGTGGGTTCGCAGGCCCTGGCGGGGTATGTGGCTCTCACCCGAACCGGACTGCCGGACGACGCGTACCTGCACGAGTGCGCCCGGCTCCAATCGCACCGACTCACCTCGGCCGATTTCGCCCGCCGGGTGGAGCGGTCCGGGCTGACCGCCAAGAAGGAGTGACACCACCGCAACCGCGGAGCTGCGGGGCGATGGCGGCGTTCGCCGAATGATGACCTCCGGCACGGAAATCGTTGAGCGCCATAGCGAATGGGGCGAGAACTTTCCGGGGCTGGCGTTCCGGTACCGGGATACGGCCGCGCATCCGACAGTGATAACTTACTAGGTACACCTCGTGCTCGGGGCGAGAGTTCGTCTCGGAGGCATTGTGCAGTGAGCCGGCGCGCGAACGATTCGAAGGAGGGCCGCCGTGGTTGTCGAGATACCGTTCGGCCTCGTTGCCAGGGGTCCGGCCGAGGCTACTCCCCCACGCCGTCCCGGTTCGGTGCGGCGCACATCGAGCATCGATATGTATTGGCCCGCGGGCCCGGGAACCCAGCTCCGGCTGATCGGGCGCGCACGAGATCTGTTGACCCCCAGCGACGGCGGCGACCCGCTCGTACTGCGCGAGGACAGCATGCGCGTGGGCGTCAACGCCGCGACCCGCACGATCGAGGAGATCGAAGCGACCCCGGCCCGCGCGAGCCTGACACAGTTGATCGGCGCGCGAGGTGGCGGGAATTCGCGCGCGGTCCTGGCCGAGGCGATGGCCGACGAGGCCTCGGCCGGGACTCCGCTGTACCTGCTGCTCGACGATATCGCGGGCGCGTCGCTCATAGCCGGGTTCGCCTATTCCCGATGGATCGACCGCGACCTGCTCATCCGGGAGATCAGCGCCGGGCCGGTCCGCAATATGACCGGAATCTGCACGGGATTCCAGCCCGGTTCCGGCGCGCTGATGCCCGACGGCTCCTCCAAATGGAACCATCAGGTCCAGCCCGTGCAACCACTGCCGCGCCCGGAGGATCCGGTGGGTTGGCATGCGCTGGAAGAGTTTACGGAGATGGCCATGCGGCGGGCGCGCCGCATCGATGTACATGTCGGGGACGTGATCACCATCGATTCGATGTTCCAGGACAGTTCGACGGTGCCGTCCGGCGGCCGCGTCGCGGTACACGAGTACCGGCTCACCGCCACCGCGGATCCGATCACCGGGCAGTTGCTCACGATCGACGCCGACCCCCGCGTACTGCCCTACGACGAGTGCCCCCTCGCCTCACGAAATGTCGGAAAGATCATCGGCACACCACTTTCCGAGTTGCGTACCGCCGTGCTCGAGAAGCTGCCCGGAACCGAGGGCTGCACTCATCTCAACGACGCGATGCGTGCGCTCGCCGAAGTTCCCACTCTGGTGCGCGCGCTGCGCGAGGCCGACGAACATCGCTGAACCGGACCACTACGGCCTCCGAACCGGCTGCGGCTCAACCGATTCCGATGCCATCCAGGCAGAACCGCACCAGGTGCTCACGGTCCGCCGCTGTCGGCACGGTACCGCTGTCGTGGTAACGGGAGGTCATGCCGAGAACCAACGTCTGCACGAACAGCGCGGCGCGTTCGTGATCGGCGACTCCGCCGTCGGCGAGAACGGTGTCGAGAAGGTGCAGCATCCGTGCGAAGCCGACAGGTTCGATCTCACTCTCGGCCCGGGCGACCTGCCCGACGTTCCACAGAATCACCGCGCTGAGTTGCGACAGACGAGAATCCTCGATCTGCGCGAGCACGCCCTCGATCCAGGCGCGGATCCGATCGTGCGCACCGGAGCACTTGGACACCTGATGCTCCAGGTAGCTGTGCAACGTCAGTAGCCCCTGCTCATAGGTCGCCACGATCACATCGTCGCGACTACGGAAGTGGCGGTAGAAGGCCTGATTCGTCACGCCGGCCTCGCGGACGATTTCAGCGACCGTGGGCATCTCGGTCCGCCCTTTACGCCGCATGACCTCCTGCGCCGACCGGATCAGCGTCTTCACTTCCTCGTCGTAGCGAACCTGCCTGGCGGGATTCGCGACCCGACGGAGGTGACGACCTCCCGAGACCACCGATTCAGCGGTCTTACCACTGCCACCGGTCACTTGCGGGGACCCCCTGATCTCAGAACCACATTTCGAAATGGCATCTCACGCTAGCACCCCATCGCGGCTGCCCGACCATCGGATACTCGCCACCACGATCCGCGTTCGACGACTACCCACTCCTGCCACAGCAGCGTCGACGGCACGGCACTCCGCTTCCCGAGAAGGAGGATTCGGCCTGGTCGGCGCGGTACGCTCGGCGGCGGGATCATGGAGGAGGCGATATGGCGCGGACGGCGGCGGGTAGCGGCGCGGGAAGGCCGCGTAGCCCCCGCGGCCAGGGCGAGGAATTGCGCACCGAGATCCTGGCGGCGGTCAATCGGCTGCTGGCCGAATGGGGCGGCGTCGACAAATTGACGATGCGCGCGGTAGCGAACGAAGTGGGCACCACCGCCGGAAGTATCTACCTGCACTTCACCGACAAGACAGAGTTGGTGTGGGCGGCTCTGTCGGACAAGTACGCCGAACTCGCGGCCCGGATGGCCGAGGCGGACGCGGGCGCGGTGCCCGATGGCGCGCGGGAACGGCTACGCGCGCAGACGCACGCATACTGCCGGTTCGGGCTCGAGCATCCCGGTCATTATCGGCTGATGTACGAGGTGCGCCAGCCCGAGGTCGATGTCGCACGCATCAGCCGGCACCCCTCGCGGCTGATCTCGGAGAGTTTGCGGCAAGGCTTCATCCGGTGCCGCGAGGCCGGCTTCGGGCTGGCGCTGCCGATCGAGCAGTCGGCGCAGACGCTCTGGCAAGCATTACACGGTGAGCTGTCACTGGCGCACAGCATCTTCTTCGATTCATCGACCGAGGCACTGGTGCTGGAATTGGCGGACGGGATGCTCGACGCTCTCGTGTCCGCCGCACCCGACGATGATCGCCGGTGGCCTTCGCCGACGGATTCGCCTGCGGCGCGCCACATTCGGTCGATGCTTAAGCGCGACGACGCTCCCGCGATGGAGCGCGACAACTCCTAGCGAATCCGGTAGACGGCTTCTCCCGCAGAGGCGTACACTCTTGACTGAACTTAGTTTAGTTACATTGGCTAACTAGCGTTGGAAAGGGTTCGATATGGAGATCAGCCTCGACATCGACAAATGCTGCGGAGCAGGTCAGTGCGTTTTCGCCGCCCCGGAAGTCTTCGATCAGCGCGACGAAGACGGTGTGGTGGTCCTGCTGGACGACAATCCACCGCAGGACCAGCTCGCGGCCGTGCGCGAGGCCGCCGCTGTATGCCCGGCCGCCGTGATCAGCGTGCGCGAATGACCCCGCACAACCCTCGCTCGGTGGTCATCGTGGGCGCCTCCGCCGCCGGTCTCAGCGTCGCCGAGGGACTGCGTCGCGCCGGATACACCGGCCGGGTGACCCTGATCGGCGAGGAACCCCACCTTCCCTACGACCGGCCACCGCTGTCCAAGCAGCTACTCGCCGGCGATTGGGACAGCACACGAGTACTACTGCGCAGCCAGGCCGACATCGACGGACTCGACCTCGATCTGCGGTTGGATCGGCGCGCCGTCGCCCTGGACACCAACGACCGGCACGTGCTTCTCTCCGATGGAGAACAGGTCGGATACGACGCTCTGGTGGTCGCGACCGGAGTGGCCGCGCGCCGACTGCCCGGGACCGATAACCTCGCGGGCGTACACGTGCTGCGAACGCTGGAGGATGCGCTCGCCTTCCGAGATACGTTGCGCGCGTTGCCGAATCTGGTGATCGTCGGATCCGGATTCGTCGGTGCCGAGGCGGCCGCGGTCGCACGGACACTGGGCATCGAGGTAACCATGATCACCGACGTCACCGCACCACTGTCGGATGCATTGGGCGCCGAACTGGGTGACATGCTCACGCAGGTCCACCGCGATCACGGCGTTCACATCGAGACCGGCGCCCTGGTCGACGCCGTGACGGCGGAGTCCGGACGTGCCACCGGAGTGCGGCTCGCGGACGGCCGGACGATCGAAGCCGACGCTGTTCTCGTCGGGATCGGCGCCACGCCCAACACCGATTGGCTGGCAGGCAGCGCCGTTCCTGTGGGCAACGGCGTGCACTGCGACGCCACTCTCCACGCCGGCTCCGGGGTGTGGGCAGCCGGCGACGTCGCCTGCTGGCAGCACCCCAGGACCGGCATCCCGACCCGGATCGAACACCGCACCAACGCCGCGGAGCAGGGCATGCTGGTTGCCCGCAACATCCTCGCCGGACCGGAGGCGGCGCAGCCGTTCGACCCTGTTCCCTACATCTGGTCGGACCAGTATGACCTGAAGTTCCAGATCTACGGTCGCACCCGAGGCGCACAACGAGTCGACGTCGTCGAGGGCAGCATCGCCGAGCGCAGGCTTGTCGCTCTCTACAGCGATGGTGGCCGGGTCTGCGGCGCCGTGGGTGTCAACATGCCCCGTGCCACTCGCGGCTACCGCGCACACGTCGCCGCGAATTCTCCTGTCGAACCTCTTCTCCCCGTTGGGATCTCACAATGACACACAATGAAGCGCGAGCCGGAGTCGTCGGCCTCGGCATGATCGGCGGCGGCGTCGCGGTGAGCCTGGCCCGCCGCGGCCGGGTTCCCGCCGTCTACGACATTCGTCCGAAGGCCGCCGACGCACTGCCCGGCGTCGACGCGCAGCTCGGTTCACCGGCCGACGTGGCCAAGGCCAGCGATGTCGTCATGGTGGCGGTAGTCGACGCCGACCAGGCCCGAGCCGTGATCGCCGGGCCGGACGGCGTACTCGCCGGTGCACAGCCGGGGCTGACGGTGGTGCTGTTGTCCACGATCGCACTGCCCGTCGTGCATAAGCTCGCACAGCTGTGCGCCGAGCATGAGGTCGGATTTCTCGACTGCGGCGTGACGCCGGGAGACAAGGCCGCCGAGAACGGCATGGTCGCCATACTCGGCGGCGACGACGCCGTAGTCTCTGCCGCAATGCCCGTCCTGCGGGACTGGGCGAAGAAGGTCGTGCACTGCGGTCCGCTCGGGGCCGGGATGGCTACCAAGATCGCTCGGAACATCGTCACCTACGGAAGCTGGCGCACCGTCCACGAGGCCGCTGCGCTGGCCGGTGCAGCCGGGGTCGATCCGGCGAAACTGGCCGAGGTCATCGACACCGCCGATCCGGAGGGCCGCACCTTGCTGCAACTGCTGCGCATGCGCGATGCGGCAGGCGAAATACCCGAGGCGCTCGGCCGCAAGATCGAGCCGCTCATGTCCAAGGACCTCGCCGCCGCCTGGGACCTCGCTGCCGAGCTCGGCGTCGACATCCCGCTGGCCGACGTCGCGCGAACCCGTGTGCGCGACACCCTCGATCTACCCTTGGAACAACCTGAGCGCACACCACGCGAGCGCGGCCTGGCCGCGATGGACGCGGTCTACGGCGAAGGCTTCAGCCAGAACATGCCCGGCGACAGCACTCCGTTCACCGACACCACCACCGAGCACCTGTTCGGCGAGGTGTGGGCCCGGCCCGGCCTGTCCATCCGCGACCGGCGACTGCTGGTGCTCGGCGCCACCGCCGCGCTCGGTCGCCCCGATCTCGTCCGGATTCAGGTGGGCGGCGCCCTCGCCGCCCGCGAACTGACGCCCGCGCAACTGCGTGAGGCAGCCCTCCAACTCGCCTACTACGTGGGCTGGGGTAACGCCACCGCCACCCACCAGGGCATCGAAGCCGCCCTGGCCGACTTCACCCAGGAGAAGAAATGACCGAGACCATCGTCCGCCAGCCCATAACCCGCTCGGCCACCGCCCCCCTGGATCCACCAGCCGAATATCACGAACTCCGGGAGGACAAACCGGTCCACCGGGTCCGCTTCCCGAACGGGCTGGAGGGCTGGCTGGTCACCCGCTTCGAGGAGGGCAGCGCGGTATTCGGCGACCCCCGGTTCACCGCCCGCCGCCAGCGTCACGACACACTGCCCGGTGAAGTCGGCGAGGCCGGGCAGGACGCGCCGTTCGACCCGGTGTTCGTGATGATGGACGAGCCGGACCACAGCCTCTACCGGCGGCTGCTGGCAGGCCGTTTCACACCGAAGAGTATCCAGAACAGGCTGCAGCCCTATATCGATCAGATCGTCGACGACCATCTGAACGCGATCGCCGCGGGCCCTGCGACATTCGACTTCGTGCAGGCGATGTCGCTGCCCATCCCCTGTCTGGTGATTTGCGAGCTGCTCGGCGTTCCCTACGCCGACCGCGACGGATTTCATCATGCCACCGAGGTCATGATGGATGTGGGCAACCCCCGCGAGGTGCGCGACAAAGGCGCGCACTGGCTGATCGCGTACATCACCGATCTGATCGCGGACAAGAAGCGCACCAACGCAACCGGCGACCTGCTCGCCGAACTCATAGCGGCACAACGCGCGGACGCTTCTTTCGTGACCGACGATCAGCTCATCGGGATGGGCGTACTCCTGCTGTTCGCCGGTCACGACACCACCGCCGCCATGCTGGGCCTGTCCACCTACACATTGCTGACCCACCCCGACCAACGGCGCTATCTGATCGAGCACGCGGATGAACCGATGAAGGTCGGCTCGATGGTCGAGGAGCTGATGCGCTACCTGACCATCGTCCAGTTCGGGCTGGGGCGCGTCGCTCTGGAAGATGTCGAGCTCGGCGATGTCGTGATCGGTCAGGGCGATCTGGTGGTGGTGGCGATGAACGCCGCCAACCGGGACCCCCGCGTCTTCACCGATCCCGACGTCCCCGACTTCGAGCGGAAGATGACCCGCCACTTGGCCTTCGGGTACGGGGTCCATCAATGCCTCGGCCAGAACGTGGCCCGCGCCGAACTGAAAACCGTGCTGCCCAAGCTCTTTCAACGCTTTCCCGACCTGCGCCTGGCCGTACCGGCGGACGAGGTCCCCATGGACGTCACCGGAACCAACTACGGCGTGAAGGAACTTCTGGTCACGCGGTGACGACAGCGGCGTCACTCGGCAGGAACGGGGATTGCCGCGGTCAGGGTGGTGCCGTGGCCGATGTGGCTGGTGATGTGCAGGTGGCCGCCGAGGGCTTCGATCCGGTCGGTCAGGCCGGTCAGCCCGGACCCCTTGCCGGGGTCGGCTCCGCCCACTCCATCGTCATGAATCCGCAGACACAGACCGCCGTCGTTCATCGACGCACACAAGGTCACCTCGGATGCCTGCGCGTGTTTGACCGCGTTCGTCAGCGCTTCCGCCGCAACGTAATACGCGGCGACTTCGGTGGATTCCGGCATGGACCGGTCGATGTCGACGGCGAGATCGACCGGGACCGCGGAGCGACGGGCGAGCGCCTTGAGCGCCGGGCCGAGTCCGCCGTTGGAGAGAATGGCCGGGTGGATCCCGCGGGAGATCGCGCGCAAGTCCTCCGACACGTCGACCAGCCCCCGAACGATCTGGGAGAGTTCGGTTTTCAGAATGTCCAACTCGGGAGGTACCGCGGTGCGGGCGGTCTGCAAGGCGAGTCCCAGGGAGACGAGGCGTTGTTGCGCGCCGTCGTGCAGATCACGTTCGAATCGGCGCCGAGCCTGGTCCGCGGCGACGACGATGCGGGCGCGGGACGCGGTGAGTTCGGCGTGCGCCTCGGTATTCGCGATTGCGGTCGCGACGAGGTCGGCGAACTCGGCCAGCCGCTGCTCGGTGTCGGGCGGTAACGGCTCTCGACCTGTGGTTCCGGCGACGATAGCGCCCCATAGTTGGCCGTCGACGACGATCGGAGCACCGACACCGGCATGCAGGCCATAGAAACGGATCAGCGCGGCGGCCGAGCCGGCGGCGCGGTCATGGCTGTCCATCCGGGCGGTGGTGCCGCTGTGCAACACCATCGCCGCCACATTGTCGCCCTCGAGGGTGAATCGCATACCCACCGGCATTCTCGGCAATTCAGGCTCGTCGCGGGCAGCGACGAGAACGGCCGAGCCGTCGGGCTGGAAACGCAGCAGGGTTGCGTTGAACACCCCGAGACAGCGGGCCGATTCCTGCGCCACCGCCGAGAACACCTCCGACGATGTCGCACCGCGCGCGACGAGGGTGGCCACCCGGCGCAACGCGGCTTGCTGCCGGGCCACGCGATCGGCTTCCCGGCGTCGTCGATCGGCCTCGGCCGCGTGCGAACGGGCCAGTGCGGCAAGGGTATTGGCCGATACCGCGACGATCAGGAACACCGCGACCGTGATGGCGTTCTGCGGGGCGACCGGGCCGGATTCGGCGGGCCAGTGCCGAAAATAGTCGAAGCCGATGGCGCTGACGACCGATGTGATCACCGCCGGCCCGAGTCCCCACACCGTGGAGATCATCAGGACCCCGAGCAGATACAGCACTCCGAACGAGTTGCCGGGAGCGATCCGCTCGAGCCCCAGCACCACCACCGTCTCCACAGCGATGACCAACGCTGCGACGGTGAGGCCGAGCGACAGCGACGGCGGCGCAGGGCGCATGGACAGTGAGAGCCGGCGGAAACGCCAGCCGCGTCCGTGTGACGGTTTCGGGATCATGATGTGGCGCTCACATCGATCATCGACGGGTATGGATGAATCCTCGGTTCCGACATCCATCGTAGCCGTCCACGTCATACCGTCATCCAGAGCAGGCCCTCCTACGTCCTCGTCGCAGTGACGTCCGCGGCGATGTCGCCGCCGCCGTGACCATCGTCGATGGTGGCGTGCCACCGTCGCGGCAAAGCCCGAATCGGGTAGAGGTCCACTCCGTATCGGCGAGCTTTTCCGGGTAGCGGTAATGCGCGGTGGGAGCGGCGGGGGCAGACTGCGATCATGATCGCGAGGGCCGACTCGCTGTGTTGCGTGATCGTCGACGACAGCCCCTTTTTCCTGGCTGCTGCCCGAAACCTGTTGCAGCAGCAGGGAATCAGCATTGTCGGCGTGGCAGCCACTGTCAGCGAGGCGCTGCGGCGCGTCGAGGAACTCCGGCCCGATCTGGCCCTGGTCGATATCGACCTCGGCGGGGAGAGCGGCTTCGAGCTGGCCGAGCGGCTGGCTGGGACATCGGTGCCGGTTGTGCTGATATCCACTCATGCGCAGCAGGATTTCGCCGACCTGATCGCGGAGAGTCCGGCGGTGGGTTTCCTGGCCAAATCGGACCTGTCGTCGGTGGCGATCCTCGCGCTGCTCGATGGACGCGACGGGGATCGGATCAGCGCGATTCGAGGAACGTGATCACCGCGAGCACTCGGCGGTGATCGTCAGCTTCCTCCGCCAGATCCAGTTTGGTCAGAATGCTGCGCACGTGTTTTTCGACCGTGCCCTCGGTGACCCACAGCTGCCGGGCGATACCGGCATTCGAACGTCCCTCGGCCATCAACGCCAGGACCTCGCGCTCGCGCGCGCTGAGCATCGCGAGCGGATCGTTGCGCCGTCGGGCCGACACCAATTCCGTCACCACCATAGGGTCGACGACCGAGGCTCCTTTGGCGATTCGCCCGAGGGTGCCGATGAAGTCCTCGACGTCGGTGATCCGGCTCTTCAGCAGATAGCCGATTCCGTGCCCGCTGGCCAGTAACTCCATCGCGTGTTCGACATCGGAGTGCGCCGACAGGACGAGGATGCCGATGTCGGGGAATTCCGCACGGATGACACGGGCCGCGTCCAGCCCCTCGGTGGTGTGCGAGGGCGGCATGCGAATGTCGACCACCACCACATCGGGCGGCTCCCGCCGAACCATCGCCAGCAGCTGCGCGGCGTCGCCGGCCTGCCCCACGACCTCGAACCCCGACCTGGCCAGCAGGCTCGCCACACCCTCGCGCAGCAGGACGTCGTCCTCGGCGAGAAGCACCCGCAGCGGGGTCGTCACCTGGGCTCGACCTCCTCGGATGCTCGGGACGCGACCGATCGGATTCGAGCATAGTCCGGGCGTATTGCAGCTGGCAGGTAGATCGGAAGTGGGGGTGGTGGGCACCGCGTATGGGCGTCAGCGCCGACGACATCGGCGTCCGGGCGAGCAATTCTGAGAGGTGTCCACCAGACAGATCCGAGGAGTCGTGACATGGTCACTTCCACAGAGTTCCGTTCAGCCGAGACGAACACTGCCGACACAGATATCGCGATAACCTCAGCCCGCCGGCTCGGGTCGAAATATGCGGTGGAGTTGATCGGCACCTTCTTTCTCGTATTCACGGTGGGGGCGGCCATCCGCAGCGGAAGCCAGCTCGCCCCGTTGGCCGTCGGCGCGGTTCTGATGGTGATGATCTACGCCGGGGGACACCTCTCCGGCGGGCACTACAACCCGGCGGTGACCCTGGCGGTGCTGGTGCGGCGCCGGATCGAGTTTCGCGACGCCGTGCGGTATTGGGTCGCACAACTGGTCGCCGGACTGCTCGCGGCACTGGTGGCGCGTTACGTGGTAGATCCGGCACGAACCGCGACCATGTCGACCCTGACACTGACCGGTCACACGCTGGGGGCCGCGTTCGCGGTGGAACTGTTGTTCACCTTCGCGCTGTGCTACGTGATGCTCAACGTCGCCACCAGCAAGAGTCACCCGGACAACTCCTTCTACGGCCTCGCGATCGGATTCACCGTCGTCGCAGGCGCATTCGCGGTCGGCGCGATCTCCGGAGGCGCGTTCAACCCGGCGGTCACCCTCGGTGCGGCGGTGATGGGTGTCTTCGCCTGGCCGACGCTCTGGGTGTATTTCGTGGCGCAACTCCTCGCCGCCGCGGGGGCGGGCGCGGTATTCCTCGCGCTCAACCCCGACGACGAATGACCTCAACCGATAGGAAGGCACGACAATGACGAAACCCACGCGCATCGCGGGGATCGCGATTCCCGACAGCCGAGTGGTGGCCGAGGCCACCGACCTCGTCCGCGGTATTGCTCCGGCGCTGCTGTTCCATCACTCTCGCCGCGTCTACCTGTTCGGGATGCTGCAGGGGCAACTGCGCGGGCTCGAGCCTGATCCCGAACTGCTGTATGTCGGGGCTATGTTCCACGACCTGGGGCTGACCGATGCCTATCGCACCGAGGATCGGCGCTTCGAGGTCGACGGCGCGGACGAGGCTCGCCGTTTCCTCCTCGAGCACGGCATCGAACCCGAAGCGGCACAACGGGTCTGGACTGCCATCGCCCTGCACACCACGCCCGGAATCCCCGAGCACATGGAACCCGAGATCGCACTGGTGACCGCCGGTGTCGAAACCGACGTTCTCGGCATCGGATACCACGACCTGGCACCCGCCGACATCGAAGCCGTCACCGACGCTCACCCACGGCCCGATTTCAAACGACAGATTCTCGCCGCGTTCACCAAGGGCTTCGCCGATCGTCCCGACACCACGTTCGGCACCGTCAATGCCGACGTTCTCGCCCACTTCGTCCCCGGCTTCGTCCGAACGGACTTCGTGGACGTCATCGAATCCAATCCCTGGCCCGAATAAATCGCCCCTCCACCTATCAGGAGCAACGATCATGACTCAGACCGAAACACGCCTCGGCTTCCACGCATCGGCACAACTGGCCGGCCACCTGCAGCGGGTCCTCGTCGACCTGACCGCCCTGCACCTGAACGGCAAACAGGCACACTGGAATGTCGTGGGTCACAACTTCCGCGACCTCCACCTGCAGCTCGACGAGATCGTCGATGCCGCCCGCGACGCGAGCGACACCATCGCCGAACGTATGCGAGCCCTCGACGCCGTGCCCGACGGTCGGCCGCGAACAGTGTCGGCCGCCACCGGATTGCCGGTACTCCCGCCCGGTGAACAAGACACCTCCAGTGTCGTAGACCTGGTCACCACCCAGATCCGCACCACTGTCGCGACGATGCGCGAGGTGCACGACGAGGTGGACGCCGAGGACCCGTCCACTGCCGATCTTCTGCACGCCATGATCGATCGACTCGAGAAGCTGGCATGGCTGCTCAGCTCCGAGAACCGCGGCAGATAGGCGTCATCGGTGAGCCGGACTACACAGCGTAGCCCGGCTCACCGCGGCAAACGGGTCGATGCCGACACTCGACTCTTAGAGCACATAGTGATAATAGTTAGATATGTACTCGGGTATGACCGACCTCTCCGAACTGGACTCCCGGACCCCCGTTCTCGTCGGGGTCGGACAGTCCTCCGAACGTATCGACGATCCCGGATACCGCGGGTTGTCCGCCGTCGAACTCGCGGCCGAGGCCGCCGCCGAGGCGCTGGCCGACACGGGTGCCGACACTGTCGCACTCGGCGCCGCGATCGAAACCGTCGCCGCTGTCCGGCAATTCGAGATCTCCACCCCCGGGGCTCGAGCACCACTGGGCAAGTCCGACAATTATCCGCGCTCGGTAGCGCGCCGAATCGGAGCCGACCCGCGTAAGGCCATACTCGAAGTCAGTGGCGGACAGTCCCCGCAACATCTGGTCACGGAAATGGCCGCGACAATCGCCCGTGGTGACCTCGAGGTAGTACTGGTCTGCGGTTCGGAGGCAATTTCCACTACCCGCCACCTCGCCAAGTCCGCCGACAAACCGGATTTCAGCGAAACCGTCGGAGGCGAGCTGGAAGATCGCGGTTACGGTCTCGAGGGCCTGTCCTCCCGGCACCTGGCCATGCACGGCCTCACCAACGCACCGAGCCAATACGCGCTGTTCGAGAATGCGCGACGAGCACGACTGAAGCAGTCGCGGGCGGACTACGCGCTGTCCATGGGCCGCCTGTTCGCGCCCTTCTCCGCGGTGGCCGCGGCCAATCCGCACGCCGCCGCACCCGTGCAGCGGGACGCGCACGAGCTGGCTACACCGACCGAGCGCAACCGATTCATATCCGAGCCCTATCCGCGGTTTCTCGTCGCTCGCGACCAGGTCAACCAGGGTGCGGCCGTACTTCTCATGTCCGTGGCGGCCGCCCGGCGTCTCGGCGTTCCGGAAGAGCGCTGGGTGTTCCTGCACGGCC
>NZ_LZMK01000125.1:0-604 GCF_001665865.1 Nocardia sp. 852002-20019_SCH5090214
GCATCTTCTTCGTCAACGCCGAAAGGCTGTTCACGCTGGGCTCGTTGCGCCACTGTTCGATCTGGGCGTACAGCTCCTGCTTGACCGATTCGTCGATGTCCTCGGCCGCGATCATCTCCACCAGCCGGTCTTGGGCGGTGGCCAGACGAGACTTGGCGGCGCGTTCCTGTTCGGCGGCGGCCATCTTCGCCGCCAGCTTCGGGGTCATGTCCTCGTCGACGGTGACCTTCCCGCTGGACAGGTCGACCTCCACACCCCACCGCTGCTTGATGTGGCTGGCCAGCTCGACCGCCGCGCGCCGCGCGGTGTCGGACTCCTCGGACCAGGTCACAGCCTCGTGCAGCGCGACCGCGACCTCACTGCGCGACAGGCGATCCCAGCCCGTCTTGCGTATCTTCTCCAGCGCGGTCTCGGCGGCCTTGCGTTGCGCGGCGAGCGCCGCGGCCTGCTCACGAGCCTTCTTCGCGTCGCGCTGCTCCTGCTCCTTCAACGCCTCACGGCGACGCCGGGCACTCTCATTGGCGCGGGTCAACACGTCCTGCATCAAGCCGCGGATCAACATCGCGAATTTGGAGCCGATGTGATCAATGGTGTCGTCGTGGTG
>NZ_LZMK01000126.1:0-3389 GCF_001665865.1 Nocardia sp. 852002-20019_SCH5090214
CGCGCGCGCGGTGTCGTCGCCGCGATCGGCGATCGGTTCGCGCGCGATCGGAACCTCCGTCGCGCGCGGCGCGCGCGCGGCGAACTCGCGCTCGAACTCCGCGAGCTGATCATCGATCGCGCGCGGATCGATCGCATCACCGTTGTCGCGCGCGGGAACCTCGATCGCTTCCGGGATCGACCAGTCCATCAGCGGCCGGTACTTCGGAAGGGTGTAGGCGGCGAAGCGGCCTTCGAGATGCTCGCGCAACCGCGCGCGGATCTCCGGCTCACCGAGCACGACACCATCGTCGGCGGCCTTGTCGATCGCGCGGTGCAACCGCTGCACCATCTTCCGCTCGCGGCGGGCGCTGCGCCCGGTGGTCTGAGCCAGCCGCACATTGTCGGCCGCGCGCGCGAGATCAGCGAGACGACGCTCCACCGCGACCTCGGCGGTGCTGCGGTCGGTGGGATCAGCGATCCCCCACCGCACCAGCAGCCGCTCGGGCGACCACCGCCAGTTGAGCCCACCGTCTTCACCGGTGAGCTGGCGGCGCTCCAGCTTCATCGACCGTTCCCAGCCCCACGCCGCGATCACCGGGGCCAGCAGGCGCAGCAGATGCTCTCCCGCTCCGGTGGCATGTGTGGTGGCCAGGATTCCGGAGGTGATGGTCAGCACCCACATCGCGATGCCGTCGATGCCGGCGGAGCCGGTGTCGATCTGCGAGCGCCGCGCGCGCATCGCGCTGGTGATGACCATCAGCTCGATGAAGCTGAAGCACATCAGCAGCAGCGGGGTCGGCATCTGCAGCGTCTCGCGGAAGAACACGTACATGCCTTGCGCGGCCGTGGCACTCGCGATCGCGGCGGTCACCAGGGTGGCGCCACGCTCCAGCGCGGCGCTGCGTTTACGTTTCTTCTCGTTCTCTTCGGTGGGCGGTTTGTCCACGATGGTGGCCATCAGCTGTGAACCTCTCTGGTTGTGGGTGGAGCTCAGGGGGCGTCGATGGGGTTGCCGTTGCTGTCGAACCGCGGAACACCTGCGGCGTCGAGGAAGGCGTTGATCGCCTCGTCGACGGTGTCGGTGACGGTGTAGCCCTGGCGGCGAATCCACTCCAGGCGCATCCCCGTCTCGGGTGCGATCTGGGTCGCGAAGGGTCGTTTGCTGGATTTCTTCTTCAGCGGGAGGGTCATTGGGGGCACCTTTTTCTTCTGGGACGGTGCGCTCTCCGCTGCGGCGGCCGCGCGCTCGTCCTCGGTTCGATCGTGCGAGGGTGCGGGTTCTTCCGGGGACTGGTCCGCACCCTCGGTGTGGACTCGGCTTGCCTCCCGGCGCTTTTCGCCCCGGGTCGGTCGGGTCGACGGCGGCATCCCGATGCCCCGGTCGCTCATGCTCGGATCCTTTCTGCCAGACGCTTTCCGGCGTCCTTGTAGGCCACGGCTGCACTGCACACCGGGGCATGAATGAAGACGGGAACCTTGCGGTCCTTGGCTTCGCGCACCCGCACGGTGTGCGGGATCTCGCCGAGATACGCCCCGCCGGCCGACCACTCGCCCCAGTCTCGGAGAAGGCCGGCCCGCACGTTCTGCGCGGTCTTGGTGTTGCCCTCGTAGTCGGTGAGCAGCAGGTACCGGATATCGAGGTCGTAGATCGAGCCCTCCGCGATGTCCAGCACCGTCTCCCCGAGCGTGACAAGGGCTTTCACCTCGTCCGGGCCTGCCTCCAGCACCGCCAGTACATCGTCAGCGGCATGCAACGCGGCCTCGGTGATCGCGCCCAGGTTGGGTGGGCAGTCGATGAGGACCACGTCGTAGCCGGTGAGGGCGTCGAGCTGGCGGGCCAGACGAAGCTGACCGCCCGCGCCCAGTCCGTACTTTTCGTGCGTCCGGATCGCCCGGTGTCCTGGCACGATGTGCAGTCGGTCGAACGGGGACGGTTTGATCGCCTCGACGAGGGCCACGCGGTCCCCTCGTTCTGGGTGCAGGACCTCAAAGGCGGTGGCGTCCTCGTCGCCGACGACGACGCCGAGCCCATCGGTGCTGTCGGCCTGCTGGTCTAGATCGACCACCAGCACCGACAACCCTGCCTCGGCCAGCGCGGCCGCGAGATTGATGGTCGTGGTGGTCTTACCCACCCCGCCTTTCTGCATTGCGACCGCGATGACGCGGGTTTTCCGATCTGCCATCAGCAAGCCTCCCAACTCGGATACATGAGAATCCACATGCAAGAGAACATGTTTGCGGGCAGATCGTAGGCCGGAACGGCCATCGATCCGAGGACGTTCACCCCGGGCCGGTGTGCCGAAATCCGCCATACTCCCAGTTTACAGCAACAAGCATGTCTACATGTATCGCTACATGTATGTTTCTGCGAAAACTTTCGAATGCGCTGGTCCCGAGCAGATCCGACTCAGGCAGCGATATCGAAAAGAGTGAGTTCCCGAGCGGCCGACGCTCGCCGTTCGGCACGCTCGTGGGCAGCGCAGGTGCGCCCGATTCCCGCGGCGACGCTGGCGGGGGAGTGCAGCCAGTTCGGGCATCGCCGGCACTGCACCATGACTCGAACAACGGGACGGTCGGTCGCGGCGGCCATGTGCGTCTCCTCCAGCCGGGCAGGACTTCCGCAGCTGATGATGGCACGGGCCACCGACACGTTCGCGTCGCTCATGCGGCCGCTGTGGCTGGCGTTCCACCGGTGCGCCATCGTGGGTCGCGCATGCCTCGATGCAGCGTCAGCGGCGCTCTGAGGACGGTTTCCGGGTCGTCTGCGGCCGCGCGCCAGGTGAGGATTCGGTCCGCGCTGTTGTTGATGTGTTCGCGGCGGGTGAGCCATCCGAACCAGTCACTGCGTTCGGTGGAGTCCATCGCCCGCAGCTGGCGTCGGCGCTGCTCGCGCCGTGCTGCCTGCTCCGACTCGGTCAGCGACCGCCACCACGTGCGCTGATGGTGCAGCGACCGCAGCGCTTTGGCCATCGGGTGCTGCGAATCGGCAAGACGCTCACCAGGAGCCAGAGACGCTAGGACGTCGCAGCGGGCCGCCCAGGCAGCCCGGTCGCGTAGGTGTTCACGGCGGAGGCGGGAGCGGCTGGCGCGGCCGGTGGGCGCGGGGGTGGTACACCTAGTGGGGGAAACATCATCCTGGGCAGCAGAGACGAAACCGATTGCCTCGGGCCCGATCCCGTATGCGGTGCAGTCGTCGGTACCTCCCTTGTAGGCGTGCAGCTCCACAACGAGCCCTGCCTCTCTCGAGGTCGCCAGCGCCCGCGCCACAGTCTTGCGATCGCAGCGTGACCGCACTGCCAGAGCCCTCGTGGATATCGATCCGGAACGGGTAACCACCGCCCGGGCGAGAGCCGCCAGCACTGCCCGCACACTGCGGAGCCGTTGCGGGTGGAGTCCGGCGAGCAGCGC
>NZ_LZMK01000127.1:0-835 GCF_001665865.1 Nocardia sp. 852002-20019_SCH5090214
CAGCTGCACGGCGAATTGCCGGACGAATTCCGCCAATTCGAGGTCGTCGGCGGTGTCGGCGTAGGTCTGGATGAGGTGAGCGGCGTCACTGACCTGCGACGCGACCCGATAGCCTCGGTCGAGGTCGGAGGACAACAACTCCCGGCGCTCTGGACTCATCATTAAATTCCCTCCCGCACTGCGCCAAAGGCGCTTTCGAACCAAATTCGTTGCACGACGGCATGCCTCGACGGTGTGGCAGCCGAAAACGCATATACCCCTGTGTATTCATGACCGGAGTCACACCCGATTGTGTGGTTGCGGCCTGTATGCGCTTGCGATCTAGCTCTAGCATTGTGTGCACAGTGCAGGGGGTCAACGGTTGCAGCGGGGACAACTTGTGCCCGGTGGCGCCACACGAGCGGTGGGGAGGGAAGCCCATGACAATACCGGCAAGGTTAAGGAACGTCGGCGCGTTCATCGAAAAGCGCAGGAAGCAACTGGGTTTGGACCGGTTCCAGCTGGGCCAGCAGGTCGGGCTGGCGGCGGACACGATCAAGAAGATAGAACTCAAGAAGCGTCCGCTCGTCGACGACAACATTCGAAAAGTGTTGGCAGCCTTGGAAGTCCAGGACAACAACGTTCGCCTTCTTCTGTCGGCGCGGGAGGGGCGGCTGCGGTCCGACGACAGTGCCCCCTGCGATTTGGAGCTTCGCGCTATCGAGGCGATCACGGTGCCGGTGTTCATCCTCAACACGGTCATGGGGCGGATCGTGGCTGCCAACCAGGCGTGTGAGTCGTTGATGCATTTGCGCGCCGGTGTGAGCATCTACGAGTGGCTGGTCGCCGACCCGTG
>NZ_LZMK01000128.1:0-76016 GCF_001665865.1 Nocardia sp. 852002-20019_SCH5090214
CCCCGACGGCCCCTCCCACGCCGCCGCGTCCACCCGCCTGGGCCGCCGCCTGCTCCTCGACGCCCAGTTCGCCGTCGTCGCCCCCTTCGCCGGCCTGTTCTGGATATATGTCGCCGGCGGCGGCGTCCCCGCCTTCGCCGGAGCGACAGTGGTAGCCGCCGCCACCGCCACCTGGTTCGCCGCCATCCGCGGGTCCGACCCGAGCTGATCCCCACAGTCCCGTCGCGGTCGCCCGCGGCGGACTCGGCATCCCGGGCAGCGGCCGACCGCCACCTGGACCATCGATGGGCTCTCACATAGCATCGGGGCATGAGCGATAGTGGGGGGAATTCGCCAGGTCCCGGCCAAGATTTCACCGTTGCGCCCGAACGGGTACGCGATGTGGGCATCTACATCTACGGTTTGGCCGAAACACTGCACAATGCATTGGATTCCGCAGCCAAAGATGTTTCGGAATTGCTGTCCGACAGCTGGACCGGCGACTACGCCGACGAGTTCTCCGAAGGCTGGACCGAGGTCCACGACGGCGGCCGACAGATCTTCCAGGCCCTCGCCACCTTGGCCGACAAACTCGGCGTGACGGCGGAGACATTCCGGTCGGTCGACGCGAACAGTGCGGCGGCCCTGGACATCCCGAGACTGAACTGGACCTGACGTGCCCTCACGATTCTCGGTAGACCTCGAACACCTGGACCACATCGTCTCCCGCCTGTCCGGGCTGGCAGGCTTCATCGAGGACCACCTGTCGGATATCGAACAGCGAGTGGCGAGCTTGCAGGGCACCGGCTGGGAAGGCCTGGCCGCCCGCGCCTACGACGACGCACACCGCGAATGGATCAACGGAGCGAGGGAACTGGTCGAAGGCGTCAAGGATATGAGCGACGCGGCCAAAGAGGCCCATGCCGCCTACACTCGCGCGCTGGAACTCAACTGGCGAATGCTGCAGAGCGGACAGCGGTGATCCTCGACTGGGAGACGTACTACGACGCAGCCGCCAAGTGCCGTAATTTGGCCGAAAGCATCCGCACCGCAGACAAACCGGTTCACGAAGCCGCCAAAGGGCAGTGCGACGGAATGGCCGGGGACGCTCCGGGCTGCAAGGAATGGGGACAGGCATACGACGCGGCAGCCCGCAGCACCTTGCAGGCCTGCGCCAGCCTGGCCAATGCACTGACCAACTACGGCGCTGTCTTGTACGCCCAAGGCTACAACTGGGCCGTCGCAAATCGATCAGATCCTCCTCCGCCCCAGCCGGATATCAGTCAGGTCAGTGAATACAAGGTCGTCTTGCCGCCTTCCGCACGCGGCGGCGGGATCGGATTCGGCGACAATGGCGGTGCAAAGGCTTTTTTCGATGATCTGTTTCGAAAGGTTGTCAAATCTTTCGGGATGATTCCCAACGGGGACGCGGACAAACTACAGAAGGCTCATGAAACATGGAAGGCCTTCGCTGAGAATCGAGCGATATCCGGCGCTGCCGATCACATCATGCTGATCTCGGATCTCTTCACGGGAATGGACGACAGTAAACATAGATACGAAATCCAGCATCGTCTCAACGATATAAGGACCAGCGCCCAACTTGTTTCACTGGCCGCCGGTTATCTGGCTCCGCCGATCCACGACTATTACGAAGCAACGACAACGTTGGCCACAGCCTGCGCCGACACGATCAATCTGAGCGAAGGGAGCGTCGGCGTCGAAGCCGTTTCGCGACATGGCCGTTCAGGACGCCTGTTCGATGTAGGACTCTCGGAAAGTATGGCAGCACGCGGCAGTAAAGTGTCCGTCGACGGCACCCTGGACGCGATCCAAAGTGCTTACCGGGCGAGCACAATGCCGATTGTTCTCGGCTTATCCTCCCTCGATGCCCGTTCGAAGGGGGTTGTCGATGCATTCAAGAGTGTTCCGACAGATGGACTCAATCGAACCATAGACAGACTCTCTGTCATAATCGCAATGCGCGCGGAGATCGACTCCAGCGGGAAACCGGGTGCGCTAACCTATGAAAAGTCGCCGAAGCACGGAAAAGACCAGCGCGGCACCGCCGCACCAGAGCCGACCCATGGCCAGGAAACACTGGAGAACTCGGTGCTTATCAAGCCGACAACAAGCAGACGAGTCGGGTACGACGCCAATACTGGGGAATTCGATGTTTTCGATGAAACACACCCAGAATCGGGCATCTATCACGGACATCAGCGAAGCTGGGATCAGCTCACCCCGGACATGCAGAACGCCCTGGTGAACGCAGGTATCGTCGACAGAAAAGGTAAACCACGATGAACACGTACCAACGACTGGAACCTATCGACCGCGAAACCGCTCTGAGCATGATCGACTCGGGAGTATCGGAGTCGGCCGGTGAAGCCATCCTCCGGCTTGCACTGCACGACCCCGACTTGGGGTGGGTGACCGACCGGGCACTGGAGCTGCTTGCCAGTTCTGACTGGCGTATCCGCGCGGTCGCTGCGACGGCACTCGGACACCTCGCCCGTTTGCACGGCGGTATAGACAAGGAGCGCGTCGTTCCTGCCCTGCGAGCGCTTCTGGACGATGAGGCAACGGCGGGTCGGGCAGAAGATGCGCTGGATGACATCACTATGTTTGCGCCTTGAGCGCTTCAGACCATAGCCGACCAAGATAGGCACGGTAGCGCAGCCACTCGAATCGCGGCGGGTGGAGCGCGTTCACCCTTGGGCGCGTTTGGCTTTCGCGGCGGCGCGGCGTTCCATCTCTTCGCGCTCCAGTACCTTCGCCTGCTCCAATGTCGGTGCGGTACCGCCCAGTCGGGCGGGGACCCAGCGTGCGCCGGGTGGCATTTCGTAGTCTCGTTGTGCCGCGTCGAGCAGTTTTTCCATGCTGGAACGCAGGGTGGCGGTCAGGTCTTCGGCGGGTTCGGCGGGGGGTATGGGTTCGCCTACCTGGATGTTGATCGGGAAGTTGTTGCGGCCCAATTGTTTCGGGATGTCTTTGGTCCAGACGCGTTGGGCGCCCCAGATCGTCATGGGGACGATGGGGACGCCGGCTTCGATCGCCATGCGGGCGGCGCCGGATTTGAATTCCTTCAGTTCGAAGCTGCGGCTGATGGTGGCTTCGGGGTAGACGACGACGATTTCGCCGTCGCGCAGGGCGGTGACGGCGCGGGAGTAGGACTCGGCGCCGGCGGTGCGGTCCACGCCGATTGCCTTGCAGTGCTTCATGAGCCACCCGACGATGCCGTGTTCGAGTTCGGCCTTCATCATGTAGCGGACGTTGCGGCCGGATTCGCGGCCGACCAGTCCGACCTCCATGAAGTCCAGGTAGGCCGTGTGATTCACGGCCAGGACCGCACCACCGGTGCGCGGGATGTTCTCGCCGCCGACGATGTCGATCTTCAGGCCCTGTGCCCAGAAGATGGTGCGGACCAATCCCGTGAGGACGTCGAAAACTGGCTCTCGCGTCATCGGTGACACTCCTGGTACTACCGGGCCGATCCTGCCGTCAGGAGTCGGCATCTCCCGCTTCGGCGGCACGACGTGCCGCGCGCGCCTCCGCTTTCGCCTTCGCCTCGGCGGCGTCCATCGCGTCGGCCTCCTCCAGCGTCGGTGCGCCGCCGCCCAAGCGGGCCGGCACCCAATATGCGCCGGGCTCGTGCGTGTAGTCCTTCTGCAGGCCGAGCAGCATGTCCTGCATGGTCGAGCGCACGGTCTCGGTGAGTTCGGCGACGGCCTTCTCGTCCGCCTCGGCGGGCGGCAGGATGGGCTTGCCGACGGCGATCGAGATGGGAGTGTTGGTGCGGCCCAGGCGCTTCGGATGCCCCTTGGTCCAGACCCGCTGCGCACCCCAGATCGTCATCGGAATGATCGGGACACCGGCCTCGATGGCCATCCGGGCGGCACCCGACTTGAATTCCTTGATCTCGAAGCTGCGGCTGATGGTCGCCTCGGGATACACCCCGACCAGTTCGCCGCGGCGCAGATAGTCCACGGCCGCCTTGTAGGAGTCCGCGCCGGCCGCGCGGTCGACCGGGATGTGCCGCAGCACGCGCATGATCGGCCCGGAGATCGAGTTGTCGAAGACTTCCTTCTTCGCCATGAACCGGATATAGCGCTTCGGCGTCCGCGCAGGCAGGCCCGCGTAGGTGAAGTCCATATAGCCGGTGTGGTTGATCGCGATGACCGCGCCGCCCTGCGCGGGGATGTTCTCAGCCCCCGTGACGTCGAATTTCAGTCCCTGTACGAAGAAGACGGTCCGGGCCAGGCCGATGATCGTCCGGTATACGGGTTCCACAATTCCGCTAGCGTAGTCGCTGTCACATTTTCGCTACCGACCGCCGCACAGGAAACGAGGTTCAGCGCAGTGGAAAGCCCCAGTCCAGCATCGCGTGCAGGCGGCCGGAAACCACGAGGGGGTATGGGCGTGGCGCTGCATACCGGCCGCGCGGCGCGACGCGGCAGGCGGCTCTCGGCGGCGCGGGCAGGCGGTCTGGCGATCGTGGTCGCGGGCATCCTCGCCGGATGTGATTCGCAGGTCGGCATCGAGGGCACCGACTATCACAAGTCCGATAATTCTTCCGCGGCAACGCAATTCGCCGCTCCCTCGTCCTCCCGTATCGCCGCTCCCGCGCCCCGGGCCACCCCCGCGCCGCCCGAATCCGCGATCGCGGTGGCCCTCGTGACGGCCGATCCGCAGGCCACCGCGGCCATGACCCGCTGGGTGAACGATCTGCGGCAACTCACTCCGGCGGATATGGAAGCCAGGTGCTGGACGATGGCTCCTCGCAACGTCAAGACGATGTACTCCGACAAGTCGGCCATCGAGTCGGCGCTGGCGCAGCCGGGCAGCGACAACGGCACCGCCCTCGTGTGGAAGTCGGCGAGCGGAACCGCCGATGCCGTGACCGTGGTCGCCGAGCGAGCGGATATCGCCACCGGATACGCCTGCCCACGGGTCTACCCCGCCGGCGCCGAGATCGGTTTCGGCACCGGCAGCGAGGCCCAGACCGCCGACGCCCGCCACGCCGTCCGGCGCTATCTGTCACGCCAGACAGGACATCCGATCGACGCGGCGGACCAGGAAAACTCCCATCCTCTGGTGTGCACCGCCGACACCGCCTGGGATCCGAACGGCACCGGACGCACATCGCGCCCGCCGCTGGCGACCGATGCGGCCAAGCTCGCCACCGCGACCGCCTTCGCCGATCAGTCGCTCAGTTCCGCTGCTCTGAACAGCACTTATCTGTCCATATCGGCCACGGTCACGGCCGGCGGCAGTCAGCAGGAACGGACATACACCGTGAAGGCGACCGATAGCGGATATTGCATCGGCGACGTTTCCGCCTGATGCGCTGAGACGTTGCGGTAGCCCGGTAACCGCAACATCCCGACCTGACAACGGGGGTAACGCCTCAGACCAGTTCGGGGACGCGCAGATGGGCGAGCGCGATCTCGAAATCTCCGACATCGAGCACATCGATGCCGGCTCGGCGGGTGCCTTCGCGGCGCAACGTCGCGAGTCGTTCGCGGTTGCGTTCGATCGCCTCGTAGCTGTCGAACGTCTCGCATGCGACGCCGCGCCCGCCGGCCCAATCGACCAGCAGGCTCGTGCTGCAGAACCCCGGCATCTGCTCCACCTGCGGGACCACCACGGACTTGTAGGTGTCGACCGCGGCGCCGAACCCGCCCTCGGCCTTGGCCCATGTCAGCTGGGCGCATGCGCCCGCGCGGGTGCGATGGTCACGGTGCATGGCCACGACCTCCCACTGCTCGGCCCGCGCTTCGCCGGCACCGAACACCTGCACGGCGCGATCACGCAGCGAGCGCACCCGATCGGCGCTCTCGCGCATCATGTCCTCGGACTCCCACGAGCTCGTCGCGATGCAGCGACCGGATCGGCGGTCGACCAGCAACGACATCCCGATACAGCCGGGCATGTCCTCCAGCGCCGGCATCACCTCGTCGC
The DNA here is from genome assembly GCF_001665865.1 of Nocardia sp. 852002-20019_SCH5090214. Taxonomy (NCBI): domain Bacteria; kingdom Bacillati; phylum Actinomycetota; class Actinomycetes; order Mycobacteriales; family Nocardiaceae; genus Nocardia; species Nocardia sp. 852002-20019_SCH5090214. The sequence goes on from NZ_LZMK01000128.1 coordinate 5,944, forward strand.
GCATATGCGCGATTCCGGCGTCGATGGCGGAGAGATTGGCTTGAATAGTCGTAGAACGTGCGTACACGGTCCCTTCCTCCGTACTCGGGGCAGCGCCCCGGTGGCGCCACCGTGCACCTCTACACTGCGCCGGTGCGACGACCGAGGCAATAGCGGCCCTGAGGCCGAACAAGCCCGTTCAACCGCTACCCTGGGTGGCTGGTAGCCGGGTTCAGGAGGGACTTCTTCGTGCAGATCACCAGCGTCGGACATGCCGGATTCCACATCCGCACCGCGGCCGGGACGATCCTCTGTGATCCGTGGGTCAATCCGGCCTATTTCGCGTCGTGGGTCCCGTTCCCGGACAACACCGGGCTGGACTGGGACGAGCTGGGCAACTGCGATTTCCTCTACGTCTCGCACCTGCACCGCGACCACTTCGACGCGAAGAATCTGCTCGATCACGTGAACAAGGACGCCACCGTTCTGCTGCCGGACTATCCGGTGCCGGATCTGCAGCGCGAGCTGGAGAAGCTGGGCTTCCACACGTTCTTCGAGACCCAGAACTCGGTCAAGCACACGATCACCGGCCGGGACGGGCACGAACTGGACATCATGATCATCGCGCTGCGGGCGCCGGCCGACGGGCCGATCGGTGATTCGGGTCTGGTCGTCTCCGATCGCGAGACCGTGTGCTTCAACATGAACGACGCGCGGCCGGTGGATATGGACGTCCTGCACGAGCAGTTCGGGCATATCGACATCCACCTGCTGCAGTATTCGGGCGCCATCTGGTACCCGATGGTCTACGACATCCCGAGCAAGACCAAGGCGAACTTCGGCAAGCAGAAGCGCCAGCGCGGGATGGATCGTGCGCGCAGCTATATCGAGCAGGTCGGGGCCACCTGGGTGGTGCCCTCGGCCGGACCGCCGGTGTTCCTCGACGACGAGCTGCGCTACCTCAACGACGACGGCGAGAACCGCTACTCCGCCGACAACGGCAATATCTTCCCGGACCAGATGGTCTTCCTGGAGCAGATGCGCATCCACGGCAATTCCGGTGGGGTGCTGATGATTCCGGGTTCGGTCGCCGATGTGCGGGGTAAGGAACTGGATCTGACCCATCCGTTCGACCCGGCCGAGATCTACGACGACAAGGCCGGCTACATCGAGCGGATGGCGCAGCGCATGGCACCGGTGCTGGAGCGCGAAAAGGCTTCCTGGGCAACCGAAGACGGTACCCCGCTGCTGCCTCGGCTCAAGGAGCTGTTCGAACCGATCATGGCGCAGAGCGATCTGATCTGCGACGGTATCGGCTATCCGGTCGGGCTGGTGATGGGCGAGGAAACCGTGGTCCTCGACTTTCCGAAGCGGCTGGTGCGCGGGCCGATCGAGGGAGAAGGTAAGTACCGCTACGGGTTCCGCATCGCCCCGCAGCTGGTGCGCACCGTGCTGCGCGACAACGAGCCGGACTGGGTGAACACCATCTTCCTGTCCACCCGCTTCCAGGCGTGGCGAATCGGCGGCTACAACGAATTCCTCTACACCTTCTTCAAATGCCTCACCGACGAGCGCATCGCCTATGCCGACGGCTGGTTCGCCGAGGCGCACGACGATTCCGCCTCGTGTGAGCTGGCCGGGTGGGAGGTGCAGCGCCGATGCCCGCACCTCAAGGCGGATCTATCGAAATTCGGTGTGGTGGAAGGCAATACCCTCACCTGTAATCTGCACGGCTGGCAGTGGGATCTGGAGACCGGGCGGTGCAAGACGTCCAAGGGGCACGAACTTCGTTCCCGCAAGTTGTGAACAAGGGCGAACTATTCGTGCAAACCCAGGACGACTGAGCGGATTTCCGCACGGACGGCTCAGGTTTGCACGAATAGTTCACCCGTCCGCCCATCAGCCTGGGGCCAATCGGCTGAGCGACTCCCAGGCTCGATAACCGTCGGAGCGCGCCGCATAGAGGTCGGCGACCTGATCGAACGAGTTGCCGCCCACGATCAGACGTCGCGGCGGATCCTCCAGTTCGACCAGTTTCATGATCACCGGCGCTGCCGAACTCGGCGCCGGACCGGATTCGTCGCCCCACATGCGTGCGAGTTCTTCGCGCAGTGGTTCGTAGTGCGGCAGGGCCGCGGTGGCGGTCGTTCCCGCGGTGAACAGGCCGGTGTCGTAACCGCCCATCTCCAGGTTGGTGACCTTGATTCCGAAGGGTTCGACCTCCATCGCCAGCGCTTCGGTCAGTGAGGCCAGCGCCGCCTTCCCGGCGCCGTAGTAGCCGACGGCGGCCATACCGCCGGCGGTTCCCATCGAGGTGACCTGCAGGATGCGGCCGTGACCCTGTGCGCGCAGCCGCGGCAGCACGGCTTGGACCACCCACACCGCGCCGAAGAAGTTGACGTCCAGATGCGCGCGGATCTGGTCCTCGGTCGCCTCCTCGACCATGCCGTAGAGCATGCCGCCCGCGTTGTTCACCACGACGTCGAGCTCGCCGACCAGCGCAACGGCCTGCTCGACGGCCTCGAATACGGCCCGGCGATCCGACACGTCCACGCTGAGCGGAAACAGCCGATCCGTATGTGCGACAGCGGATTCCCGTAGCGGTTCGACGTCACGAGCGGCCGCGACCACTCGATCACCGGCATACAAGGCGGCCTCGGTGAACGCACGCCCCAGCCCACGGGAAGCGCCGGTGATGAACCAGGTCTTACCGGTGGTCATATCCACATCCTCTCATCATGAGACGGTCCGTCTCGTCTTGAGCAAGTGTGGTGATCGCGTCTCGACTTGTCAACACGAACCGTCTCGTCTCGGTAGAAATGCTAGGGTCGACCGCGTGTCCACTACCGCGAAACCCGAACCCGACAGCACCCGGCGCAGCGAGACGTCACGGCGGGCGATTCTGGCGGCCACACGCGAGTTGATCTCCGAGGTCGGGTATCGGAAGGTCTCGATCGAGGCGATCGCCGCGCGCGCGGGGGTCGGTAAACAGACGATCTATCGCTGGTGGCCGTCCAAAGGCGCGGTGATCTTCGAATCGTTCCTGCACCTGAGCGAAACCGACGGGCAGGACATCTCGCTGCCGGACACCGGGGATATCGAAGCGGATCTGAAACTCGTGATGCGAGCGACGGTCGCGGAATTCGCCGATGCGGACTTCGAGAAACCGGTGCGGGCGCTCAACACCGAGATCATCAACGATCCTGAACTGGCCGCACAGTACGACCGGCAGTTGCGGCGTCCCGTCGACGAGGCCAAGAAGGAGCGGTTACGCAGCGCGCAGGCGGCGGGGCAGGTCCGGGCGGATGCCGACCTCGATCTGATGCTCGAAATGCTGTATGCCCCGGTGTATCAGCGGTGGTTGCTGCGGTACGGGCCGCTCGACGACGCGTACGCCGACGCGCTGGTGGAGCTCACACTTCGCGCCTTCCGGCCCTGAGCGACCGGGCGCGCTGATTGGTGCGGCAGCGCGCCGATATCGCCGTCAGTCCGGTTCTGCGCGGCCCTGCCCGAGGACGCCTATGGCGGCGGCGAGCAACGTCAGTCCGCAGCCGACGACGGTCAGCGTCGACAGCCGGGTGCCCGTCGGCGCGACGACATCCAGGACCACCGAACCGAGGAGCTGGCCGGACACCGAGGTCAGGCCGAACAGGAGCACTCCGATCCAGCGCACGATCAGCGCCGCCACCGCGATGAAGAAGACCCCGATCGCCCCGCCGAGATAGAGCCACGGTTCGGTGGGAAAGCCGGTGGGCCAGCCGATCCGAGCGAGCTGCGCCGCCTCCACCACCAGCAGGCCCACGGTTCCGGTCGCGAAGTTGATCGTGGTGGCCGGCACGGGCCCGCCGACGGTCGCCAGCCGCCCGTTGACCGCCTGTTGCCACGCGAGACCGAGGCCCGCCAGAGCGGGCAGCGCGATCAGCAGATAGGCCGCACCTCCACCGGCCCCGGATTCGCCGCCGGAGCGGCCCAGGGCGGCGACACAGACCGCACCGACCGCGAGTACCGCCGCACCGAGTCGGACCGGCGTCACGGGCGTCACGCCGGCCGGTCCCACACCCAGACGGTCCACGACGAGTCCGCTGGTCAACTGACCCGCGACCACGGCGATGGTGAAGGCGGTGACGCCGATCGTCGCCACGGACAAGCCTTGGCAGGCAACGAAGAACGCACCGCACAATCCCCCGAGCAGATGCCACCACCGCAACCGGCCGGCGTGCACCGAACGGCGGATCGCGGCCAGGCCGGTACGCATTCGCCCGCTGAAACCGCTGACGAGAAGGAGCAGCAGCAGTCCGGAGCCGAAACTGATGACGGCCGCGGCGATTCCGTCGTTCAGCCGATCGCCGAGATCACCGTTGATTCGCGCCTGGACCGCCACACCGGCGCCGCAGCACAGGCCGAGCAGGACACCGATCCAGCGCCGCACGTCGGTTCGTTCGCGGACTGCGGTCATATCCGCCACGGTAGTTGGTCCGGGCGAGCCGATGCCGCGACCCGAATCGCCCGGCGGTCCGGGTCAGCCCCGATGGCCCAGGCCCTCCGGGTCGAAGCCGTTGTTGTCCACCGGGACCCAGCCCTTGGCGGCGAAATCCCGATCGGTCGTCCCGGCGCCGACCAGGCCGCGGTTGGAGTTCATATCGCTGATCAGCTCGGAGACCGGATGCGAATCGCTGTAGTGATAGCCCTGGGCGAGCGCGAAGCCGAGTTCGGTCAGCACCGCCGCCTGGTACTCGGTTTCCACACCCTCGGCGATCACCTGCAGATCCAGCGACTTGCTCAGCGCCGCAATCACTCCCAGCAGCGGCGGCGCGGGCGAATCGGAACGGATCGCGGCGACGAAGGACTGGTCGACCTTGAGGATGTCGCTGGGGATGGTGGCCAACCGGCTCAGCGAGGAGTAGCCGGTGCCGAAGTCGTCGATGGCGATACGAACGCCGCTGTCGCGCAATTGGTGCAGATTCGCGATGGCGGTCTGGGATTCGGCGGCCAATTCGCTCTCGGTGACCTCGAGGACGAGCTGGTCGGCGGGCCAGCCGGTGTCGGCGAGGATGCCGGAGACCCGGTCGGCGTAGTTGGTCTCGGCCAATTCGAGACCGCTGACGTTGACGTTCAAGGTCAGATCGAGCTGGGCGAAGGTCTCCTGCAGCCGGGCCGCATCCGCACACGCACGCCGCAGGACCAGTTCGTCGAGGTCGGAGATCAGGTCGTATTCCTCGGCTACCCGGATCAGCCCCTCGGTGGTGACGTCGGGCTGGGCGTTGGACGACCAGCGCAGCAGCGCCTCCACACCGACCGCCTGGGCGCCGTCCTCACCGAGGCTCACGATGGGCTGGTAGTGCACGTCCAACGCGCCGGTATCGATGGCCTCGCGCAGTTCGACCGCCAGCGGCAGCTGCCGCGACGATTCCAGCACCGTGCGATTGCGCCCGGCCTGCTTGGCCCGGTACAGGCCGACATCGGCACGACTGACCAGCAGCGAGCCGGACTCGCCGGGCTGCCAGGAGGTGACACCCGCCGAACATCCCGTGGTGACCGCGGCACGCAGCTGTTCGGTCAGCAGAATCGCGGCCTGTTCGGTGGTGTTGGGCAACAGCAGCGCGAACGCGTCGCCGCCGTATCGGGCCAGCAGCTGATCCGGGCCCAGCAGCTTCGACCAGGTGTCGCCGACGCGCTGCAGCACGGCATCGCCGGCGCGATGGCCGAGATGATCGTTGATCTTCTGGAACCGGTCCAGGTCGACCAGAACCAACGCGAGTCCCTGACCGGTACGCCCGGCATGTCCGATGGCGCTGTTGAGCGCGCGATCGAAACCGCGGCGGTTCAACAGCCCGGTGAGTGTGTCGATATCGGCGTCCGAGGCCATCCGGGTGAGGATGCCGACCACGATGCCGACGCCGACCGTGATTCCGGCCGGGATGATGCCCGACCACCAGGGCAGACCCCGGGACGGCACCACCCACAGACAGAGCACGACCGCGAACGCCACATGCGCCCCGGCCAGCCGCCAGGCGAAGAAGATCGCGGCATCCGCGGCGACGAAGACGTAGAAGGCGGCGAGCGTGATCGCGCCGACCGTATTCGGGAACCAGTGCACGGCGATGGTGACCAGCACCGTCGCCACCGCGACATACCCGTGGTGCACCCAGTGCGGCTGGCGAGGACCCCAGATCAGCAGGCTCACGCCGAGCAACAGCGCGACCGCTGCGGCCGAGCCGACCAGCGGGCGGTTGCCCTCGTTTCCCGGTGCGATGGCAGTGATCAGCAGGCCCAGGACCCCACCCATGACGTAGAACGCCCCGGTGGTCCGAGCCATGACCATTGCCGTCGCCAGCGCCGATGCCGCCCGAACCTGCGTGCGGGTATCGCCGCGAGACCCGAGTCCTCGCACGCCGTCCAGCCTAGACAACGCGGTGCATAGCAGTAGTGACAACCGCCGGATTCGAGGCCGAAGTCACCGCGGCGGTGCCGCCATCATCACCGCGGCGGTGCCGCCATCATCACCGCGGCGGCTCGAGCACCTCGCGGCCCACGAACGGGACCAGTGCGGCGGGCACCCGGACCGAGCCGTCGGCCTGCTGGTGATTTTCCAGCAACGCGACGATCCACCGCGTGGTCGCGAGGGTGCCGTTGAGGGTCGCGGCGATCTGCGGCTTGCCGTTCTCGTCCCGGTAGCGCACCGACAGGCGGCGGGCCTGGAAGGTGGTGCAGTTCGAGGTCGAGGTGAGTTCGCGATAGGTCTGCTGGGTCGGCACCCACGCCTCGCAGTCGAACTTGCGGGCGGCCGAGCTGCCGAGATCGCCGCCGGCCACATCGATGACCCGATACGGGACCTCGATCGCGGCGAGCATCTCCTTCTCCCAGTCGAGCAGGCGGCGGTGTTCGGCGTCGGCGTCCTCGGGACGGCAGTAGACGAACATCTCGACCTTGTCGAACTGGTGCACGCGGATGATGCCGCGGGTGTCCTTGCCGTAACTGCCGGCCTCGCGGCGGAAGCACGACGACCAGCCGGCATAGCGCTTCGGCCCGTCGTTCAGGTCGAGGATCTCGCCCGAGTGGTAGCCGGCCAGCGGGACCTCCGAAGTGCCGACCAGGTACAGATCGTCGTCGTCGAGGTGGTAGACCTCGGCCGAATGCTGCCCCAGGAAGCCCGTTCCGGCCATGATCTCCGGGCGCACCAGCACCGGCGGGATCATCATGGTGAAACCGTTGGCGACCGCGCGCTGGGCGGCCAGCTGAAGCAGGCCCAGTTGCAGCAGGGCGCCGTAGCCGGTCAGGAAGTAGAAGCGCGCGCCCGAGACCTTGGCGCCACGTTCCATATCGATCAGTCCGAGCGCCTCGCCCAGGTCGAGATGATCGCGCGGGGAGAAGTCGAATTCGGTGGGCGTGCCCACTGTTTCGAGCAGCACGAAGTCGTCCTCGCCGCCCGCGGGCGCGCCCTCCTGCACGACGTTCGAGATCGCGCGGTGGGCGGTGTCGAGTTCGGCGTCGGCGGCGTTCTCGGCGGCCTCGGCCTCCTTCACCTTCGCCGACAACTCCTGCGCATGCGCCAGCAGCGTCGCACGCTCGTCGGGGGACGCCTTGCCGACCTTCTTACCCAGCGCCTTCTGTTCGGCGCGCAGGTTGTCCGCCGTCGCGACCGCGGCGCGGCGGGCGGCATCCGCCTCGAGCAGGGCATCCACCAGCGCCGGGTCCTCACCGCGGGCACGCTGCGAGGCACGGACCGCTTCGGGATTCTCGCGCAGGAATCGGAGGTCGATCATGGGCAATCAGCCTAGTGGGAGGTGTCCACCGCATTTTCTGAGGATCCGGTGAAATCCGAACCGATCGTGGCAGGCCTCGCACGGGGCCTGCCATGATGGACGGCGATGTCCTCCGACGATGGGGCGCCAGCGGCGCCGGAACCGGGAAACGAAGAATCCGACATGCCTCGCCGCAGGCGTGCCGGGGCCAAACGTCGCCGCCCGTTGCCGGGCGCCGGGAAACGCCTGGGGCAGGATGGCAAGGCGTTGCATCCGCATCGGCTGCGGTGGGGATTGCTCGCGGTCGCCGTCGGTGCTGTGGTGGCGGCGCTGGTGACGCTGTCCATCTCGGGGTTTCGCAGTTCGCACGGACTGGAGGTGCACGATCCCGGATCGGGCAAACCGCCCGCGGGTCGTGCCGACGCCGCCTTCGGCGCCGCCAAGACCGGCGACTGCCTCACCTGGACCAGCACCAAAACCCTGGATCTGACCAAGGTCAACTGCGCCGACAAACATCTGTTCGAGGTCACCGCCGACATCGACCTGAGCAAATATCCGGGTCGCGAATTCGGGCCGGGCTCGGCCTTCCCCGATTCGCTGCGCTTCGGCGAACTGCGCGACGAACACTGCGCATCGGCCGCGGCCGCCTACCTCGGTGGCCGGCTCGACCCGCGCGGGCGATTCGTGGTCGGCATGGTCAACCCGGGTGAACCGGGCTGGCGCAACGGCGATCGGACCATCCGGTGCGGGCTGCAGTTGGTGAGCGCCACGGGCAACGCCACACAGCAGACCGTGGGCCGGGTGCGCGACAGCGACCAGTCCCGCGTCTTCGATCCGGGCACCTGCATCGGCATCAATCAGAACCTGCCGACCAACGAACCGGTCCCCTGCGGCCAGCCGCACGCCTACGAGGTGATGTCGACGGTGGATCTCGGCACCCACTTCAACGGCGGCCCGCCGGCGAACGCCGATCAGGACAAGTTCATGCAGGACGAATGTGGCCGCGCCGCAGGCGATTACCTCGGTGGCCAGGACGCGCTGATCAACAAGACGCTGACCATCTTCTGGGACAACCTCGACGCCCGCAGCTGGCTGGTCGGCAGCCACAAGCTGAACTGCCTGGTGGGCAAGGGCTCTCAGGACGGTTTCGCGACGATCACCGGATCGGCCAAGGGCGATGTGCTGATCGACGGCCAGGCTCCGGTGCCGCCGCCGAGTTCCGGGCGTTCCACCCCGGCGCCGCTGCCGGGCGCGGCTCCCGCGCCGATTCCGCCGCAGCGCTGACGCCATGCCGGTGTCGATGTCGGAGAGCCGGTTCGAAGAACTGGTCGGCGATGCGCTGGATACGATTCCGGCCGCGCTCACCCAGGCGATCGAGAACGTCGTGGTGTTGATCGAACCCCGCAATTCCGAGGATCCGCATCTGCTCGGGCTTTATCACGGCATCGCCCTGACCGACCGGGTGGACAGTCAGTACGGCGGCGCGCTGCCGGACACCGTCACCATCTACCGCGACACGATTCTGGAAATGTGCGACGACGAACGGCAGGTCGTCGAGGAAGTGGCCATCACCGTGATCCATGAGATAGCTCACTATTTCGGGATCGACGAAGAGCGACTGCATCAGCTGGGATGGGGCTAGTTTTTACGCGCGTAGCGGGTAAAGTCGAATCGATTCGTGACTCGAGGGAACCGAACCGGGGGCCGTCGCGTCCAATCATCTCGTAGGGGGAATTCTCGTGGTTCCACCGACGGGTCTGCCGGATTCTCTGTGCCGGAACAGCACTGAGGCTCGGGCAGCCTCGACACTTGCATAGCCGCCACAAGAAGGAGTTCGAGTCATGGTTGGTCTGCTCGGTGTACAGCCCGAAGTCGTCCTCGCGGCCTCGGCGGAACTCGATCTGCTCGCCGAACGTCTCACGGCCGCCACTGCTTTGAGCGGTCCGGCCACCCACGTCGTCCCCGCCGGCGCCGAAGAGGTATCCGTCGCCGCGGCAACCCATCTGAACGAGGGCGCTCTCAGCCACGACCGCGCGGCCGCGCAGGCCATCCTCGAGCTGCATCACGCGGCCGCCATCCTGCGTCAGCAGCTGGCCTCCTACATCGCCCAGGACGCGGTCAACGCGGCCGGCACCGCCGCCATTCAGTTCTGACCGGCGCCGATCCTTCACCACACCATTCGTTCAGGGGAGAGACAATGACCGCAGGGATCACCGGAATTTACTGGCTGCCCCGGCTCGCCGAGGGCAACTCGAGTTTGCTGACCGCGGGTCCGCATGCCGTTCCGGCCGCTGCCGCGGCCACGGCATGGGGTGGGCTGACGGCGGCGTGGGTCGACGCGACCGCGACCGTCACCCGGGTCATGGCCGAACTGGGTGTCGGCATGATCGGCCTCAACGGCGCCGTCGCACTGACCAAACTCGCCGGCTTCACCGGCTGGGCCGAACAGCAGGGCGTGCAGGCGGCGGCGATGGCGGCCAAGGCCTCCGCACACGCCACCGCCAATACCGTTGCCACCCTTGCCATGCCGAGCCTGCCCGAAATCGCCGCGGTGGATGCCGCGCGCGTCGCGGCACATGCCCACGGCGGCGATCTGGACGGTAGCGGCGAGGCGGCCGAAGCCGCCAAGGCCGCACTGGATGTGCAGGCCGCCCTGGTCATGGACACCTACGAATCCACCGTCGAGGCCATGACGGCGACTCCGGCCGAATTCCTGACGCCGCCGCCGATCGCGGCGGGCGCCGGACTGGCCGACAGCGGCGCCGAGGCGGCGTCGCAGAACACCAGCAGCGACCCGGTGCAGACCGCCATCGGTGTGGCACAGGCGCTCGCGAGCGATCCGGGCGTGGTCAGCGCCGCGACCCAGGCGGCCAATGTCGCCGGATCGGTGGCCTCGACGGGTGTCTCCACGGTGGGCAATGTCGCCGGTACCGCGATCGCCGCGGCCACCGGCCATGCTGCGCCGGCCGCGAGCATGTCGCCGATGATGATGGGCGGCATCGGTGGTGTCGCCGCCGCCGGTGGCGCCGCGGCCGCCACTCGCGCCGTGTCCTTCGGTGGAAGCACCGTCGGTATCGGCAACGGCGCCGGCACGCTGCAACTCCCCGAGGGCTGGGGCGCCGGCAATGTGATCGGTGGTCCGGCCGCGACCGCGCCGGTGGCGGAGACCGCACCCGTCGCGCAGATGGGCGCACCGGCTCCGGCCCGCGCGAACAACGCCGCCGGTAACCCGCTGCTGGGCCGCCAGGTGAACAGCGACGACGACGACGAGGGCGAGCACCAGGGCAACGACTATCTGCGCGGTGAGCACTTCGCCGACGGCCGGGTCATCGCGTCCGGTGTCATCGGAGCGGACCCGGTCGCGGGAGCGCGCTAAGTGACCGTACTCGGCGCCGGCCGCGGGCCGTCGATGCTCGAGCCCGTCGTGTTGTCGCTCGACGAGATGCAGTTTCTGCTGGAGAAACTGGAGATCGACGAGGTGCCGGTCGTGCTGAATGCGATGGGCCGCTACGACAACGTCGTCGACCACGACCGGGCGATGTCCGCGGCCGCCGAATCGCTCACCGCGCGTGAGCTACTCGTCGACGGGGTCGTCCATCACGACCTGGAAGACCGGCTGCGCGGGCTGTACCGCCCACACTGGGTGATCTCGATGCGCTGGTACGTCGGCGACCGGGTGAACCGATTCTGCCTCGCGAAGGGCGACAACCTCGATGTCGTCGCCCTGCGCGGGCCGAATTCCTACAGCATCGACGAGGCCGGACACGACCTGCCGGGCACGATCATGGCGGCGCTGGGTCCGGCGGAGGCGCTCGAGCTCAGTGGAATGAACGTCCTGACCGAGGAACTCAAGCCGATCCTCGGTGATGCCGGGGATGCCACGACCACCGCCCAGCGCCTGGGCCGGGTGGGGCGGCCGCCCCGCGACGCGCAGGCGCTGGCCTCGGCGCTGGTCGAAATCCATTCGCATGCTTCGATCGTCGGCGTGGTGTACAACGATGCCAGCCGTGACATCTCCGACGGGATGATCGCGGTGTACAACACCCGCAACGGGCGATTCATCGGGGTCACCACCCGCTCCGACGACGAGGTCATGTGGACCTCGCTGGCGAGCGGAACACCGGGCCGGCTGCGGACCGCGATCAAGGACCTCATCGAAAAGCTTCCGCTCCGCGAGGATTTCAAGCCGACGACGCCCGGCGTCGGCTAACCCATCGGGTCGTCGGCCTTCGGTTCGACCTGGTATCCGAACGGCGGGGTATAGCGGCCCCAGCGGACACAGGTCCAACCGCCGTCGGCCGTCGGGGCCAGTTCGATGGTCTCGGTGTTGTCCAAATGGTTGTTGGTCGTGAACGGCGGTGCGACGCCGGTGAGTTCACGGGCCGCCAGTCGCATCGCGGCGCCGTGACTGACCAGCAGCACGTCGCGCGAATTCGAACCGGGGAGCAGATAGGTGTCCCGGAGTTGTTCCAGCACGGGCAGATACCGCTCGAGGACCTCCTCGCCGGATTCGCCGCCCGGCAGCCGCGTATTCAGCTCGCCCAGATGCCAGGACCGGTAGACGCGCTGGAATTCCCGATGCGCCGCTTCGGAATTCTGCCCCTCCAGCTCGCCGACCTGTACCTCGTACACGCCGTCGACCACCTCGGCCCCCACACCGGTCACCGATTCGATATGGCCCGCGGTCTGCTGAGCACGCAGCGCCACCGAGGAATACAACCGCACCGGCGGCACCGCCAACCGCGCGGCGAAGGACTTGGCTTGAGCCACACCGCGTTCGGTGAGCGGTAAGCCGGGAACGCGGGTATCCAGAAGTTTCGCGACATTGCCCTCGGTCTCGCCGTGACGGACCAGCACCAACCTGCCGGAACCACGGACGGGATCGAGAGTCGCACCGATTTCGGTCATGAGGCGTCCACCCCCTTTTTCACATCGTCCAACCAGGCCGCCGCCGGCTCGTCGGCGGGCGGCGGCGAACCACTCGGTGAACTGGCCGGCCAGGAGCCCAGGTACCGGATCCGCCCGGCGGTCCGGTGCAGCGCTTTCAGGGCCTCGGCGACGGCGGTGTCGTCGATATGGCCGACACAATCCAGATAGAAGCGATAGGTACCCATCCCGGTGCGCGTCGGCCGGGATTCGATCCGGGTCAGATCGACACCGCGAGTGGCGAATTCGGCGAAAACCCGCATCAGCGACCCGGGTTCGTTCGCCAATTCGAGCACCACCAGCGAGGTGCGGTCGGCGCCGGTCCGGGCCGGCGCCTCGCACGGCGGAGTGACCAGCACGAAGCGGGTGATGGCTTGGTCGTGGTCGGCGACGCCGGTGGCCAGTTCGATGAGGTTCAGGCGCTGACCGGCCAGCGTGGTCGAGACCGCGGCGTCGGCATGGCCGGCCACGACATCCTCGGCCGCGGCCGCGTTGGAGGCCGACGTGTACAGCGCTGCCTGCGGCATCCGATCCGCCAGCCACAACCGCACCTGCGCGGCCGCCACCGGATAGGCCGCGACCGTGCGCACCCGCGACAGTTCCATACCGGGTTTCGCCACGATCGTGAACGCCACGTCGAGCTCGGTTTCGGCGATGATCTGCAGCCGCGGGCCCACCGCGAGGGCGTCCAGGGTCGCCGAGATGGAACCCTCCACCGAGCTCTCGATCGGCACCACCGCGCCGTCGGCCGCACCGGAGCGGATCATCTCGAGTGCCGCGCCCTGACTGGGTGCGGCGATCCGCTCGACCGGCTCGTCGAAGGCCCCGTCCGATTCGAGTCGGGCCAGGGCCATCTCGGTGAAAGTTCCCGACGGTCCGAAATAGGCGATACGCGGCACGGATACGACATTACTGGCAGTTGGCTGCGCGCTCGCCGTTTGCGCGTACCCAGCGGTAACAGCCCAGGTCGTGGCGGGCGGCGATCAGGGCGCCAGCACCCGCAGCGCCGCCGTCACCGCCTCCACCCGTTCGGTTTCGACGGCCAGCAGCACCTCGCGCAGCGCCTGAACGGCCGGCGCCGACAGGCCGCGCAGGAATTCGATATCGGGGCTGGTCAGTGCGGTCCGGATATTCTCGCCGCACAACGCGGCCACTGTGGCGGCGACGATCGCGACCGCCCGCTCGCCCGAGGCGGTCACGGCGACGAATCCGGTATCGGAATGTGCCACGCCGACCAGGAATTCGGCGACGCGCTCATCGGACAGGGTCAGGTCGAGCACCGACGCCTGGGGATTCGCCGACGGCAGCCGGACCAGCCCGTCCACCAGATCGGACGGGCCCGTGGTGGGCACGCTCAGCGACAGCAGAACGGGTTCGGAGGCGGGCGTCGAATCGTGCGGCACATTTCCACCGTAGCGAGCGCAATGCTTGCGCAACGACGGGCCGTGACTTAGCTTAGGTTTACCTAATTATCCGCCGTATCCGTCCCGGGTTCGTCACTGGAGGTCTGTATGCGCCGCACGATCACGTCCGCCGCTCCATCCGCCGCGGAGCGGATCCGCAGCGCGTGCGCCCATGCCGAGAGTTCCGTCCTGGCCCTGCCCGGCACCGATCCGATTCCCACGACCGTGCATCATCTGCGCGCGTGCGGCGATGTGGTCGTCGCCGTCGCGCGCAATTCGGCGGCGGCGTCCGCCGCGGCGGCCGAGGTCGGTTCGCCGGGGGTGCTGGAGCTGACCGACCACGCACCCCTGGCGTTGCGCGAGCCCGTGCGGGCGCTCGTCTGGCTGCGCGGGCGGGTGCGCGCGGTACCCGGACATGCCCAGCGCGCCTTGGCATCTCAGGTCGCGAGCGAATATCCGCATCCGGGTCTGCTCGATGTCGGTCACACCAGCACGCTGCTGCGAGTGGTGCTGGAATCGGCAGTCGTCGCCGATTCCGCCGGCGCCGAATCGGTCTGCCCGCACGATCTGCGCAGCGCCGACGCCGACCCGTTCTGGGAGCTGGAAGCGGCCTGGCTGCACCATATGGACTCCGATCACGCGGATGTGATCGCCCGGCTGGCCCGCCACCTGCCGGTCCGGCTGCGCGGTGGTTCGGTGCGGCCGCTGGCCATCGACCGCTACGGCGTCACGCTCCGGGTCGAGGGACCCGACACCGATCACGATGTGCGACTGCCCTTCCACGCACCGGTGGACGATGTGCAGTCACTGAGCCGCGCGGTGCGGATCCTCGCCGGCTGCCCGTTCCTCGACCGCATGCACGGCTCCGATCGCTCCGCCTGAGAGCACGCCGGATACGCGGCACTCGGCGGAGCACCCCTAGATTGTTCCTATGGTTCCGGGTGATCGTTTCGCAGCTACCTGGCCCGATCCCGCTGCGGAGCGCGACCGGTTCGCCGTCCGGGTGGAGATCGCGATCGTCCTGGTCGTCACCTTCGGGACGAGCGGGGCCGGTGCGGCACTGTCGCTACTGGAAAGCGCGCTGGCGCCGGGCGGAATCGGCGGGCAGCAGGTCGCGCTGAATCCCTCGCGGGCCGCGCAGTCGACGATCGATCTGCTGTTTCAGCTGTTGAGCGTCGCACGACTGATCGGCTGGGGTGCGCTGGGACTGTATCTGTTGTGGCGCAGCGGAATCGGGCCGCGACTGATCGGGCTGGCGCGGCTCCGGTGGCGTGGTGACGTGGTCCCCGGCCTCGTCCTCGCCGCGGTGATCGGCCTGCCCGGACTGGGTCTGTATCTGGCCGCCCATGCGCTGGGGCTCAGCGTGACGATCGTGCCCAGTTCCCTGCACGACCACTGGTGGCGATTGCCGGTGCTGGTGCTCTCGGCCATCGCGAATGCCGTGGCCGAGGAGATCATCGTCGTCGGGTATCTGATCAGCCGGCTGCGCACGCTCGGGTGGTCGGAGAACCGATCACTGGCCGCGTCGGCGCTGCTGCGTGGCAGTTATCACCTGTATCAGGGGTTGGGCGGAGGCATCGGCAACCTGGTGATGGGGGTGATCTTCGGCCGGTACTGGCAGCGGACCGGACGGCTGTGGCCGCTGATCCTGGCACACGCGACGATCGATTCGGTCGCCTACATCGGCTACACCGCACTGCACGGCCACGTCTCCTGGTTGCCGTAAGACCGGGCCGACCTGCGGGAATCAGCCACGTTCACCCCCGCGGACGCATTGTGCCGACGAGCACAACGCCC
The DNA here is from genome assembly GCF_001665865.1 of Nocardia sp. 852002-20019_SCH5090214. Lineage (NCBI taxonomy): Bacteria > Bacillati > Actinomycetota > Actinomycetes > Mycobacteriales > Nocardiaceae > Nocardia > Nocardia sp. 852002-20019_SCH5090214. The sequence goes on from NZ_LZMK01000128.1 coordinate 21,791, forward strand.
CGGTCAGTACCATCTCGGTGGTGAACGGCGACGACCCCCAGCAGTATCCGCGGACCCGCCGGGTGCCGCCGCCGGCGGGCCCGGACGGTCGGCGCATGCCGCCGCCGGATCGGCACGGCCACGATCCGCGAGTTCCGCCCGGTTCCGGACGGCCGATGCCACCCGGCTCGGGCCGCCCGCCGAATTCGGGCCGTCCTCCCGGCTCGGGCCGGCCGCTGCCGCCCGGGCGCCCACCGATCGAACCGACCCAGGTCATCCACCGCGACGGCAACAATCCGCCGCTGGCCTGGTCACAGGTCCCGAGCAGTCCCGCCCGGCCGCGCGGTAACCCGCAGCCCTTCGAACACGGCGTCGCACCCGGCGGCGAACCGCCCACCCACGCTCCGACGCAGCGCCCGGTTCCGTACCGGGAACCACCGCCGCCGCCCCCGGCACGTCCCCGCCGCACCGAACGCCCGCCGCGCGAACCACGTGCGCCGCGCACCCGCCGGAAACGGCATTGGGGCAGGTGGTTGCTGATTCTGCTGCTCATCATCGTTCTGCTGCCGGTCGCGGGGGTGATCTATCTGGATCGCTCACTGCACCGCATCGACGCCCTGTCCGCCTATCCCGACCGGGTCGCGCAGACCGCCGGCACGAACTGGCTGCTCACCGGATCCGACACCCGCGTCGGTCTGACGCCGGAACAGGAGAAGGAGCTGTCGACCGGCGACAGCGCCGATGCCGGTGGTGAGCGCAGCGACACCATCATGCTCGTGCACATCCCGAAATCCGGTGCGCCCACCGTGGTGAGTCTGCCGCGCGATTCGTATGTGAGCATTCCGGGCGTCGGCAAGGACAAACTCAACGCGGCGTTCTCCGCGGGCGGTCCGAAATTGCTGGTGCAGACGGTCGAGAACGCGACCGGCCTGCGGATCGATCATTTCGCCGAGATCGGCTTCGGCGGTTTCGCGGGCATGGTCGATTCGCTCGGCGGGATCGATATGTGCCTGCCCGATGCGATCGACGATCCCAAGGCCGGCATCGACCTCCCGGCGGGATGCCAGCATCTGTCCGGCTCCCAGGCGCTCGGCTTCGTGCGTACCCGGGCCACGCCCCGGGCGGATCTGGACCGCATGAACAATCAGCGGCTGTTCCTTTCCGCGCTGCTGGACAAGGCGACCAGCGCCGGTACGCTCGCCAATCCGTTGAAGGTGTGGCCGCTGGCTCGCGATGTGGCGTCCTCACTGCAGGTCGACAAGGGAGATCACATCTGGGATCTCGGCCGGCTGGGCTGGGCGCTGCACGGTAAGACGATTGCCACCACGGTGCCGATCGGCGGTTTCACCGACGAGTCCGGCTCGGGCAATGTGCTGTTGTGGGACAAGGATCGGGCGAGCCGATTCTTCGACGCGCTGGCACACGACCAGGCGATCCCGGACGATCTGCTCACCCGGTAGCGTCGGGGACATGCCCGGTACCGGCCCCTTCCCCGAACTCCTGCGCGCGCAGATACGGCACGAATTCACCGCCTCGCAGCAATATCTCGCCGCCGCCGTCTATTTCGACGCGCAGCGACTGCCGCAGCTGGCACGTATTTGCTATGCAGGCGCGGAGGACAAACGCGCCCATGCTTTGCGGATGGTGCAGTATCTGCTCGACCGGGATGTCGCCGTCACGGTCACGGGTACCGACGAGGTGTGTTCGGAATTCGAATCACCCTCGGCCACCGTGGAATTCCTGCTTGCTCGCGAACGGGAGCTGACCGATCTCATCACCACACTGACCCGGATCGCCCGGGATGCGGGCGATTATCTCGGCGAACAGTTCATCCGCTGGTTTCTCGAAGACCAGCTCGAGGAGGTGGCGCGGCTCACCACACTGGTGGCGGTCTGCGAGCGCGCGGCCGGCAATCTGTTCGACATCGAGGAGTTCGTGGCGCGCGAGATTCCGGCCACACGCGCGCCTGATGCCTCCGCGCCGAAACCCGCGGGAAGCGCGCGGCGATGAAATGCGGGCGAGGCTCGAAATCGCAGGCAGTCGACGAATTCACCGAATGCGGCCCGTCGCAAGGGTGCGACTGCGATAACTAAGGCAACACTTGCCTCATTAAGGGTGTACTTGGATGACAGCCGAAGTTGACCAGCACTAATGTCGGGCCCATGTCCAGCCACCCCGATTCCTCGCACAGCAAATTTCACGCCCTGCTCCACGATCAGATCAGGCATGAATTCAATGCCGAGCACCAGTACATTGCGATCGCGGTGTGGTTCGACAACGCCGACCTGCCGGTTCTGGCGAAGCACTTCTATGCCCAGGCCATCGAGGAACGCAATCACGCGATGATGATCGTGCAGTATTTCCTCGATCGGGATATGAGCGTCGAACTCTCCGGAGTCGATGGCGCGCGCTCGCAATTCGAGAATGCGCGCGAGCCGATCCAATTGGCGCTGCAGCAGGAGAAGACCGTCACCGAGCAGATCATCCAGTTGGCCAGTACCGCCCGCGAAGAGGGCGATTACCTGGGCGAGCAGTTCATGCAGTGGTTCCTGAAGGAACAGGTCGAAGAGGTGGCGCGGATGACCACGCTGCTCACCGTCGCGGATCGGGCCGGGTCGAATCTGTTCGATCTCGAGTATTTCGTCTCCCGCGAGATGAGCGGTCCGAGCGATGCCTCGGGGGCGCCCTCGGCGGCCGGCGGAAACATCTGACGCGAGACGAAACGTGAAGAACGAACTCGGCCTGCCGTCCGGCGGGCCGAGTTCGTCGTCTGAAGCCGATGCGAAACGCTTGTCCCGCAGCGGGTTTCGCTAGCGCAGGGTGACCTGGCGCGAGCGCAGCCCGTCGCGCGAGCGCCGCTCGTCGGAACTCATCGGGGCTTCGGAGGCCAGCGCTTCGGCCAGACGAGCGCCGAATTCGTTTGCGGGGGTGACCCATTCACTCGGGTGGCGTTCGCGATCCAGATCGAAGACCGGCACCAGCAGGCCGTGCGTGCGGAACGAGCCCGCGAATCGGGAACCCTCGCCCAGGTGCAGTCCGCCCGCGGCGTGCACGCGCGCGAGGGCCAGCATCAGGTCATCCTCGTCCTCGGGCCGGACCCAGCGCAGATGCGCCTTCTCCCCCGCGTCGACCCACCACGCCGCGCCCACGGATTCGGCGCCGAGAGCGAGCCGATCCGACGGCATGATCGCCTGATCGGCCTGGTCGATCGTCGCGGCGACCTGCGGATCCGGCGTGACGCCCTCCGGGACCCACCACTGGAAGTTCTGGTGGACGGTCAGATCCAGAGGCGCCTTGGGGTCGATCACCTCGGTCAGCGGGGGCACCGTGTCCTGGGCGGCCTCACTTGCCGCGGTGAGCGATGCGCCGGGTTCGGCGGCCTGCGTCCACAGAATCGCGGCGGCCAGGTCGGCGGCCGGATTCTCCGACTGGAACTGCACCTGCGACCCGACGAAACCGGTCGGCTCGTCACCGGCACGGACCAGGGCGGCGACGGCGCCGGGCAGCACGGTGGCCAGGGTCACCGGACGCTCGGCGGAGACGCCGGCGGCCAGTTTCAGGGTCGCGGTCGCCGACGGAACGAACTCGCGGAGTGCGACCAGGTCGCATTCGGCGGCCAGCCCGGCGAAGGGACGCGTGACGGCCGAGGCGGCCTGCTGTTGCGCCGCACGACGTTCGGCGAGGCGCTGAGCCCGATTACTGTCGGGCTTGGGAGTATTGCGCTTCTTCTTACCCACGAACGCAGAACCTACATGTTCCGCGGCCATCGGCGCGCAGGGGCGCACCGAATCCGCCGCGCAGGGGCGCCGAATCCGCCCCGCGGGACGCATCGAGTCGGCCGCCGGGGCCGGCCGGGTGGATCAGATACCGTCCAGCACGGTTTTGGTCCGGCCGGGATGGTTGGTCGCGACCCAGCTGACGCCCAGCTCCGCGCACAATTCGACGTCCTGGGGATCGTCGACGGTCCAGCAGTAGGTGGCGCGGCCGGCCGCCGCGGCCTTGTCGACGAGTTCGGGATGTTCGCGCAGGGTTTTCACCGACGGGCCGACCGCGGTGGCGCCGACCGTCGTGGCGGCGCTGCCGCCCAGATACCGCGAGGATTCACCGAGCAGCACGGTCGGCAGCAGCGGCGCGGCGCGGCGGATGCGCCATACCGCGGTGGCGGCGAACGACATCACGACCGCTCGGGAATGGTCGGCCGAGGCCGGTGTGGCGATGCCGAAGCGCTGCAATTCGGCCAGCACCTTGTTCTCCACCAGCGCGCCGTAGCGGACCGGATGCTTGGTCTCGATGAACAGTTTGGTCGGCCGGCTGCGCCAGTCCAGTACCAGCGTGATCAGCTCGGTCAACGTCAGCACGGGTGCGGGGCTGCCGTCACCGCCGAAGTCGAGTTCGCGCAGCTCGTCGAGGGTCATCTCGCTGACCAGGCCGGTGCCGGACGAGGTACGGTCCACGGTCCGGTCGTGCACACAGACCAGGTGACCGTCACGGGTCAGCCGGACATCGCATTCGACACCGTCGGCGCCCTCCTCCAATGCCAGCTCGTAGGCGGCGAGGGTGTGTTCGGGACGGGTCCCCGACGCACCCCGGTGCGCGACCACGAACGGTGCGCGATTGCCCTGGCTCACTTGGCCATGACCTCCTCTTGTTCGACGCGCTCCGCTTCGGTGTGCTCGGCTTCGGTGTCCGGTGCTTCGACGTGGTCGCCGGCCGACCGGTTGTCGGCTTCCACCGCGGCGACCGGATGGACGGGCTCGATCACCGGCACCGCCGGACCGGTCGCGGGCAACCAGCGCTTGGGCATCCGGATCCGGCCGCGCAGATCACGACCCTCGCACATCCGCAGCACCCACAGCGACAGCACCGCCGCCGCGACCGCGACCAGATCGGTGTAGACCGTGAAGATCACACCGTCGGCTTGGCCCTGCAGCGTATCGGCCGTACGCCAGAACAGCGACGCGATCACCATCACACCGTTGAGAACCCAGACACACCACCAGATCCGCACCGCGCGCAGCGCGCGCGGATCGCCACCCAGCTGACGCACCAGTTCGGTGAGGAAAACGCCGGGCCAGACCAGATTGACCACCGGAATGATCCCGCCGCACAGCAGCGCCCGCAGGGAGCGGGGATCGCGGCGGCCGTTGTCGGCATAGGCGCTGCGGCGCGCGCGGACCAGCCAGCCGATCAGGCCCACCGCGGTGACCAGCGCGCAGATCAGCGCGGCGACCGAGGTCGCGTAGACGGTGAGGTCGGAGAAGAACAGCAGCAGCGGCTGGATCAGCCGGGTGCGGTTGCGCAGCAGAATCAGATAGCGGCCGAATTCGGCGACCGCCGACAGTCCGAACAGGATGACGGTGGCGAGCAGCAGACCGGCCACCCGTTCGGTCAGCCAGTGCAGGACGGCCTGGACCCGGTTCTGCGGCGTGACGGCGACGTGCGGCGGCCGATCCCGCAGTCCCCAGCGCGGAATCTCGGTGTAGCGCGGGGTGGCGGGATCGACTGCGGGCGCCGGACGCGGACGTTCGCCCCGCGGGCCGCGCCCCGGCGGGCGGGCCACCCAGCGGTAGTTACGCCGTTCCGGCGGCGCGTCGACGGGTGCCGGCGACAGCAGCACACCGCGACAGCGCGGGCACCAGTGCATCGGGGTGCCGTGCACCGCCCAGCGGGCGCCGCACCGGGCGCAGGGTTGCACGACCGTACTCACCGGGCTGCTCCCCCTTCCATCCAGTCGACCTTCATCATCGGGTGTGCGGTTGCGCTCGTGGTGTTCGACGGCTCGTCAGTAGATTTTCGCCTCGTGATCGCCCGGGGTGCTCAGTGGGCGTCCGGCCTGCTGCCAGGCGACCATGCCACCGACGACCTGGTAGACCTCGAATCCCACGTACGCCAGATATTTGGCGACCTCGATCGAGCGCCCGCCCTGCCGGCAGACCACGTAGATCTCGGCGTCGTAGTCCAGTTCGTCCAGGCGTGCGGGCACGTCGACCATCGGGATGTGCAGCGCGGCCGGCGCGTGGCCGAGCTGCCATTCGTCGGCTTCGCGGACATCGAGCAGGATCGCGGACGGGGCGCCGGTACCGGATCCGGCACCCGCCGACGGTGCGGCGTCGAATTCGGCAGGCAGATCCTGGACCGGCACCGAGGGGATTTCGGAGCTCGTCACAATGGACGATCCTGCCATGTCCCCCGGATCGGCGGGGAGACCCGGCAGTCGATCGCCCGGGTGAACTCCAGGTTTGTTCCGGCCGTCGATACCGTGCCGCACACCCCGGGCAAACCGACCTGTGTATATCTCACCCCCAGTTATCCACATAATCCACAACCTCATCCACAGGTTGCGACTTGCGAGACCGGTCGGTTCGCATCATCCGATTCGGGAAAACGGAACGGGGGCCGCTCCGGGACTCCCCTCCTCGTCCCGGAGCGGCCCCCGCCGCCGCCTGCGGGCCTCTGCGCTGGTCAACGGCGTATGACCGGCCGCTACGAGAACCCGACACATACTTGGACGGGCCGTCTGACCGATCGGTTCCCTCTCTCCGGCAAAAAACCGACAACACTAGCGAGAAACCGAAATACCGAGCTCGACGGCGGGGAATCGGTAGCCTGACGCTATGGACGCGAGCAGGGCGTTACTCGACGGATTGGATACGGCCGGGCTCAACACCGCACTCGCCGAGGCGACCTGTCTCGGACTCGTGGTCGACGCCGCGGACGCACGACTTCGAATCGAACTGGAGGTGCTCACCCTCCCCGGTGACGGGCAGCCCGCCGACGGCCGGGTGTCGCTCACACTGTCCGGGGTCAGCCGGGTCGCGGCATCCCTGCGCCAGCAGCGCTGGGATGATCTGGAACCGCATATCTTCCCCCTCACCCTCGACACCCTCGGGGACGCCATCGCCGGATTCGGCGGCGGCGCCCTGCACGGCTGGGATTTCATCGACGTCGACGACAGCGGCTGGGCGCTGTGGCGCGAGCTGCTGAGCTTCGACACCACGATCAGCGATCGGACCCCTGCCCACGTCCTCGAGTTCTCCCAGCAGGAGGGCACCGATCCCCGCGAACTGGATGTGCGGGTCTGGTTCGAGGACGTCACCATCGAGACCGCCGACGGAAGTCTGGTCGGTCTCGACGAATTCGCGGCCGGCGCGCGGCGCTGGTGGGAGGCACACGACTCGTGCGATCCGCGCACCATGCTGCCCGACGTCGCACCGCCGATGTAGGCCCGGATCGCGCCGCCGAAGTGGCGGAACCCGGTATCGGGATCCACGCGAAATGTGCGCCGACATGCGTTCAGCGTGAATAAATCTCCGAGCCGGGGCATATCTCGGGCATGCGCCCTCGATCCTGGCCGCACAGTCGATTTCGGGCCGTGGGAATCTAGGGTGGACCGGACCCGGTTGCATCGAGCGGGTGTACGAATGAAGGTTGGTGTGCTCGACAAGACCGGGTACACGCGCCGACATCATGAGGAAGGGACATCGTGGCTGAGTACACGCTGCCAGATCTGGATTACGACTACGGCGCCTTGGAGCCTCACATCTCCGGGCAGATCAACGAGATTCACCACTCGAAGCATCACGCCGCATACGTCGCCGGCGTCAACACCGCGCTCGAGAAGCTGGAAGCCGCGCGCGAGGCCGAGGACCACGGCGCGATCTTCCTGCACGAGAAGAACCTGGCCTTCCACCTCGGTGGTCACGTGAACCACTCGATCTGGTGGAAGAACCTGTCCCCCAACGGCGGCGACAAGCCGGTCGGGGACCTGGCCGCCGCGATCGACGACCAGTTCGGATCGTTCGACAAGTTCCGCGCGCAGTTCACCGCTGCCGCCAACGGCCTGCAGGGTTCGGGCTGGGCCGTGCTGGGTTACGACACCCTCGGCCAGAAGCTGCTGACCTTCCAGCTGTACGACCAGCAGGCCAACGTGCCGCTCGGCATCATTCCGCTGCTGCAGGTCGACATGTGGGAGCACGCCTTCTACCTGCAGTACAAGAACGTCAAGGCCGACTACGTGAAGGCGTTCTGGAACGTCGTCAACTGGGCCGACGTGCAGGAGCGCTTCGCCAAGGCCGTCGCTCAGGGCAAGGGCCTCATCTTCGGCTGAGCCGATCCGCCTCTCCGCGTACTCAGGCCATACCGTTCCGGTATGGCCTGAGTTGCGTTCGGGGCCGTGTTTCGACCGTGTTACCTGCGATTTAGCACTCTCTGGTACTTGTGTGCCAGACATTGTTCGAGTCATTCTCGGGTACTCCTATCGCACGATAGGCCGAGGACGGGCTCGCTCACCGCGGAGCCGCCCCCGTTGACAGTTCGGGAGGCATCCGATGCGTACGAACAATCCGGTCGGGGTCACGCCGTTCCAGGCCCGCGGCCTGCTGCGTGGCTTCGTGATCTCCGGGCGCTGGCCCGATACGACCAAGGAATGGGCGCAACTGCTGGCGCTCGCGGTGCGGGTGGCGAGCCTGCCCGGCCTGCTGACCACCACGACGGTCTTCGGGGCGCGCGAAGAACTGCCCGACGACCCTCATCCGGGCACCGTCGGACTGGTGGTGGCCGAGGGGCCGGTATTGGGCGAGGAAGCGATCGAGCCGGGGCGCTTCGCCGATCATGTGCCGCCCGCGCTGATGATGTTGCATCCGCCCTCCGAGACGAATCCGTCGCTACCCGAATGTGTCGGCGCCGCGTCGGGATGCGTTCTGCTGCCGGGCGTTCCGCATCTGGGGCTGGCGCACCGGGCGGCGTGGGTGGAGGCCGAACTCGACGGCACCGTCACCTCCATGGTCAGCCGCGTGGGCGTGGATCCGATCTCGGATCCCGATACCGCGGTGCTGGCCATGCTGCTCGCCGCCTGAGGTCCACGACGCCCCTTCCCACCCGCGACACGGCGGTCCGAACGAGGTGCCCAGCCCCGGCGAAACCCCTTCGACGGGTACCCGAAACTTTTCGGCCGCATCGCCAAACTTATTGCGCGCATTGCGATTTCGGCAACAGGGAGTTGGCAGCCGGGTAGGGGTAAGGGTAAGCTGAGATACAGCGAAGGGGAGTAGCCCGCAATCGCATGGTCGACATACTGATCCGCTGGACGGATCCGGCCATGCGAACCGGTTTTCCGGTGGACGAGACCTTCGGCCGACGACACACCGTTCATGCGGCGTGGTCGGCTGAGGGCGCCCGTCTTCGGCCGATACGCCGGAGACCTGGGAGCCGATAATGATCGCCGCGATACTACTGAGCTTCGGCGTGCTCTTCGTCGCCGAACTCGGCGACAAATCGCAGCTGATGGCCTTGACCTTCGCTCTGCGTTACCGCTGGTGGATCGTGCTGGGCGGTATCACCGTCGCGAGCGTGCTGGTGAATGTGATCGCCGTCGGCGTAGGACATTTCCTCGGAGCTGCCCTGCCCACCGAGTTGATCGCACTCTGCACCGGCATCATCCTGCTGGCGGTCGGTGTGTGGACGCTATGGGCGTCCCGGCACGAGGAACCCGATCCCGACGAACCCGTACCCACCGGCCCCACCTCCGCCGGCCGCGCCTTCCTCATCGTGATCTCGTCGTTCCTGCTCGCCGAACTCGGCGATCGGACCATGTTCGCCACCATCGCGCTGGCGTCCAATCACAACTGGGTGGCCGTCTGGGCGGGTTCGGTCGCGGGCATGGTCGCGGCCGGCGGTCTCGCCATCGCGATCGGCATCACGGTGGGCAAGCACATTCCGGAACGAGCGGTCGCGGTCGCTTCCGGCCTGCTGTTCCTCTACATCGGTGCCGCCACCCTGCTCGGCGCGGTGGCGCCGGACCTGGGCAAACTCGGCGAATACTCGCTCGCGGCCGTCGTGCCGCTGCTCGGCGGTGCGGTGTGGGGCCTGCTCGGGCGCCCGGATCGGCCCGAGGAGGAGCCGGCGGAACCGCATTCACTGCAGGGGCGCTGAGCGGCCGGCGGCCCGGCCCGGTTCGGCTATCGCCGACAGATCGCGGGCCAGACGGGCCGCGGCCTCCCGCAATTCCGGCGGCTCGACGACGTCGACCTCGAAACCCAGGCGCACGATGCGGACCGCGAGCGAGTCGAGGTCGTCGCCGGCCACCGTCAATACCGACCAGCCGTCGCGATCGTCTTCGACGCGGCCGACCTGGGGCGGAATCAGGTCGCGCACCCGGGCGGAGTCGGCGTGCACACGGATTCGGGCGAGGTGGCGGTACGGCGCCTCGGTCACCGATCGCTGGACGTAGCCGACCGGGTCCGGATGGTCGCGGGGACGGAAACGCCAGGTCGTGGCCTGCACCTCCCGCATGCGGTCGAGGCGGAAGGTGCGCCAGTCGTCGCGGTCCACATCGCGGGCCATGAGATACCAGCGCTGGCCGGTGGTGACCATGCGGACCGGTTCGACGGTGCGTTCACCGGCGGCCCCGGTGCGGCCGGCGTAGTGGAAGCGGACCCGGACGGCGTCCCGGCAGGCCCGGGCGAGCGTCATCAGCAACTCGGCGTCGATCTCGATTCCCGGACCGGCCATGGTCTCGGTCGCGTCGTGGACCGCGCGCACCTCGGCCCGCAATCGGGGCGGCATCACCTGATCGAGCTTCGTGAGCGCCCGCAGCGCCGCCTCACCCGCGCCCGCGACGGTTCCTCCGGTGGCCAGGCGCAGCGACACCGCGGTGGCGATGGCCTCCTCGTCGTCGAGCAGCAGCGGCGGCAGCCGCTTACCCGCGCCGAGTTGGTATCCCCCGCCGACACCGGCCGTGGCCTGGACGGGATAACCGATCGCGCGCAGACGCTCGACGTCGCGGCGCACCGAACGATCGGTGACGCCCAGCTCGGCGGCCAGTTCGGTGGCCGTCCACGACGGCCGCCGTTGCAGCAGGGCCAGCAGCCGCAGCACCCGTTCGGTAGTCGCCTCGACGGTCATGTGCTCATGGTGGCACAGATTGCGGAAGGTTTCTGTCCGCTATTCGCGCGAAGCTGTGTCCATGACCGACTGGAACAAACTGCTGCGCGAGCAGATCGACTGGCACTGGACCAACCAACTCCGGCCCCGGCTCGACGGGCTCACCGACGACGAGTACTTCTGGGAACCCGTGCCCGGCTGCTGGAACCTGCACCCGCGCGGCGCCGGCAGCGCACCGATCCAGGGTGGTTCCGGTGCGATGACCATCGACTTCGCCTTCCCGCCGCCGGAGCCCGCGCCGTTCACGACGATCGCGTGGCGGCTCGGCCATGTGATCGTCGGCGTACTCGCCGTGCGCAACGCCGCGCACTTCGGGCGCGCGGCCACCGACTACTATTCGTTCGAGTACGCCGAGACCGCGAAAGAAGCACTGGCCCAACTCGATTCGGAATATGCCACCTGGCTGGGCGGCATCGAATCGCTGGGCGAAGACGGCCTCGACCGTCCGTGCGGTGCGGCCGAGGGGCCCTATGCCGAACTCCCGCTCTCGGCACTGGTTTTGCACATCCATCGCGAACTGATCCACCATCTGGCGGAGGTCTGCCTGCTGCGCGACCTCTACCTGCACCGGAACCGACAGGAGGCGAGCTGATGGCCCGCGATGTCCAGATCACCTTCGACTGCGGCGATCCCGCGACATTGGCCGAGTTCTGGGCCGACGCCCTCGGCTACCGGCTGCAGGATCCACCACCCGGATTCCGGACCTGGGACGAGGCGCTGGCGGCCATGAATGTGCCGCCCGAACGGCGCAACGACGCTTCGGCGCTGATCGACCCCGAGGGCGCCGGTCCGCGGCTGTTCTTCCAGCGGGTGCCCGAGGGCAAACAGGCCAAGAACCGCGTACACCTGGATGTGCGGGCGGCCCCGGGCCTCAGCGGCGACGAACGGATGGCGGCCTTGGAGGCCGAGGCCGAGCGGCTCGTATCCCGCGGCGCGACCAGGCTGCAGCGCCACGAACCCGCTCCCCCGCTGGGCAACGGGCATATCGTGATGGCCGATCCGGAGGGCAACGAATTCTGCCTCGACTGAGTCGGCATCCCGCGGTGGTCACCAGGGATCGAAATGCTCCCGCGGATCGGTGCGATCGAGGGCGCCGGGGTCTGCGGGCACACCGCCGAACAGATCGCCGCTGCGGCGGACCAACTCGAGCATGGGCTCGCGCAACTCGCGCAGCCCGTCCAGATCATCGGCCGCGACGTGGGCTGTCACCATGGCGCTGAGGGCGGCCACCATGGTGCGGCACGCGAAGCGCTGCTGATCGGTGCGGGCGTCGAGAATGTCCGCGACGAGCGAGACGAACGATTCCTGCAGTTCCGCGCGCCGCGCGATCGCCTTGGGCCCCGCGGCGTAGACCTCGACGAGGAACAGGCGCGCATAGGCCGGTTCGGAGGCCAGACCGTCGAGGTAGGCGTCGAGCAAGGCGCCGATCGGCGGGCCGGCCGGGGCATCGGGCCGGCGCGCAGGATTTCGTGCGGAATCGCTGCCGCCGGTGCCGGTCCCGGCGGACCGATCCGGGACCGGTGGCAGCGCGTCCTGCATGCGTGCGATCAGCAGTTCCACCGCTCGCTCGTAGGCCGCCTCGAAACATTCCTCTTTCGAGCGGAACTGCTCGTAGAAGGTCTCCCGCGACACACCCGCTCGCTTGAGCACCGCCGCGACCGACGTGCCCACATAGCCGTGCGCGGCCATCGCATCCGCCATCGCCGCGAGGATTCGGTCGCGCTGGTCCTGGACGACCGTTTCCCGTGGGATTCCGTGCCGGCCCCGAGGGAGCCGGCGGTCCGCGGGGGCCGAGGCGGTCATGTGGTTACTCCATCGATCGATCGCGTACCGGTTCGCAAACGAAACTAGCTGGTTGTCTTCCATTCTGCGCGGTGCCGGCTTCCCACGCGGCGCACCCCCGGCTGTGACCGCACCCACGCCCGATATGGTGCTGTTGACGGAAGGCCAGTACCCATAGGGCCGTCACTAACGAGAGGACCAAACACCGTGGAGATTTCGGGCTCCGCCGCGATCATCACCGGAGCTGCGTCCGGTCTGGGCGCCGCGACCGCAAAACGCTTCGCCGACCAGGGTGCGACCGTATTCGGTCTCGATCTGGCTCAGTCGATCGAACGGGCCGGCGACAGCGTCCCCGCCGGTGTCACCCTGATCCCGACCGACGTGACCAGCAACGACGAGGTCGCCGCCGCGGTGGCGAAGGTCGTCGAATCCGGTGTGCCGCCGCGCATCGTGGTCAACTGCGCCGGTGTGGGCTGGGCGGGACGCATCCTGTCCAAGAACGGCCCGCACGATCTGGAGCTGTTCCGGACCGTGATCACCGTGAATCTGCTGGGCACCTTCAACGTGATGCGCCTGGCCGCCGATGCCATCTCCAAGACCGAGCCGGTCGACGAGTACGGCCAGCGCGGCGTCGTGATCAACACCGCGTCGGTGGCGGCGTTCGAGGGCCAGATCGGCCAGATCGCCTACTCCGCCTCCAAGGGCGGCGTCGCCGGCATGACCGTTCCGGCCGCGCGCGACCTGGCCCAGTTCGGCATCCGCGTCAACACCATCGCCCCCGGCATCATCGACACCCCGATGCTGGCCGGCGTCACCGAGGAGTACCGCAAGGGCCTCGAGGCCGGTGTGCCGTTCCCCTCGCGCCTGGGCCGCCCGGACGAGTACGCGCAGCTCGCGCAGTACATCACCGAGCACGACTACCTGAACGGCGAGACCTTCCGCATGGACGGTGCGCTGCGCATGGCGCCGCGCTGACGCCGGCTCGCGATTGCGCTCGAGGCCGACACGGGATTCCGTGTCGGCCTTTCGATTTCGTGGACGAACGGCTGCGCGGGCCGTGGGCTGCGCTCGGGGCCGGCGGGTCGACGGTTGTGAACGGCCACAATTTTTGCGGCGCGGTTTCGGGGCGGCTGACGATGAATTTCTCCCCAGCGGGAAATACGGCTATGTTAAAGCCTATTCTACTGGGAAGTAAGTTCATAAGGCCAGGTCGTAACGATGAAGTTGGATCGCAGTGCACAGGACTCGAGGGCGAGTGGATCGCCGAGACGGCGCCGCGGGGGCATACGTCGGATCGTGGCGCTCGGGGCCGCGGCGTGTGCGGGGGCGACGCTCGGTGGCGTGGCCGCCGGTACCGCCACCGCCACCCCGGTGAGCGAGTTCTACACTCCCCCTGCGCAATTCGCGACCGCGCCGGGATCGGTGATCAAGACCGAGCCGATGCCGGTGTTCATCGCACCGCCCGGACTCGGGCCATGGCCGGTGAGCGCGCAGAAGGTCATGTACACCTCGCAGACCCAGGACGGTGAGCCGGTCGCGGTCAGCGGCACCTACATCGACGCGACTCGCCCGTGGCAGGGCACCGGGCCGCGGCCGACCGTCGTCATCGCGCCCGGCACCTCCGGTCAGGGCGATCAGTGCGCGCCGTCGGAGGCCTTCTCCACCGGCCTCTACGCCGACATCACGCCGCCGAGCGTCTCCGCGAATCAGGAGGCCGTCTCGGCCATGGCCTGGAACTCGCTCGGCGCCCGGGTCTTCGTGACCGACTACATCGGGCTCGGCACCCCCGGCGTCCATACCTACGTCAACCGCGTCGAGGAGGCGCACGCCGTCCTCGATGCCGCGCGCGCCGCGAATGCGCTCTCCGGCACCGGCCCGCGCACACCGCTGGCCTTCTGGGGCTATTCCCAGGGCGGCGGCGCGACCGCGGCCGCGGCGGAACTACAGCCGAGTTACGCCCCCGAACTGGACCTCAAGGGCGTCTGGGCGGGCGCGCCGGTGGCCGATCTGTCGGCGGTCCTGCAGAAGATCGACGGCAATCTGATCGGCGGCGTGGTCGGATACGCCCTCAACGGATTCCTGGCTCGTTATCCGGACCTGAAGCCCGAACTGGACAAGCGGGTCACGCCGCAGGCCCAGGAACTGCTCGCGGATCTGCAGAACGAGTGCATCGGCGATGTGATCCTGAAGCACCCGTTCCTGCACGGCAGTGATTTCACGGCCGATCACCGGTCGATCCTGGACAACCTGCGCGAGGTACCGGCCGCCATCGACATTCTGGATCGGCAGCGCATCGGCACGCTCACGCCGAGCGCGCCCGTCCTGATCACCAGCGGCATCAACGACGACACCGTCCCCTACGACCAAGCCCGGCGGCTGGCCGGCGACTGGTGCGGTCACGGCGCGACCGTCACGTTCCGCACCGACACTCTGCCGCCGATCCTGCCCGGTGCGGCGCTGCCCAATCACTTCGGACCCGAAATCATCGACGGGTTCGGAACCGACAACGCCATCTCGTATCTGGTCGATCGGCTGAACGACAAGCCGGTCGCCGGCTGCACCGTCGACTGAGGACACGGCCATCGGCGCACCGCGCCGAAAGGATAAGGCTCGCACGGACTTCCGTGCGAGCCTTACCGTGTTTCCGGAGGTGCGGTCAGACGGTCTTCGTGAGCCGGTCCGCCAGCAGTTGCGCGAAGTGGGCCGGATCCTTCAATTCGCCACCTTCGGCGAGAATCGCTGTGCCGTAGAGCAATTCGGCGGTAGCGGCCAATTCTCCGGACTCCTCGGCGGTGTCCTTGTTCGCGGAGTACGCATCGCGCAGTCCGGTGACCAGCGGGTGCTCCGGGTTGAGTTCCAGAATTCGCTTGGATTCCGGCAGGGCCTGGCCGGACGCCCGGTACATGCGCTCCAGCTGCGGGGTGAAGTCGAAGACGTCGCCGACGACACAGGCCGGGGAGGTGGTCAGGCGGGAGGACAGGCGGACCTCCTTGACGCTGTCGCTCAGCGTCTCCTGCAGCCACTTCAGCACATCGCCGAAATCCTTCTCCTGCTGCTCACGCAGCTGTTCGGAGGCCTTCTTCTCCTCCTCGGTCTCCAGATCGACTTCGCCCTTGGCGATCGACTGGAACGGCTTGCCGTCGAAGTCCGGCACCGAGCCGACCCACATCTCGTCGACCGGATCGGTGAGGATCAGCACCTCGAGGCCCTTCGCCTCGAACGCCTCCATATGCGGCGAATTCTCGATCTGCTGCCGGGATTCGCCGGTCATGTAGTAGATCTTGTCCTGGCCTTCGGCCATGCGCTCCACGTACTGCGCGAGCGTGGTGGGCTCGGAATCCGAGTGCGTCGAGGCGAAAGACGAGACCTGCAGGATGGTTTCGCGGTTGTCGAAGTCGGAGAGCAGGCCCTCCTTGAGAACTCGGCCGAATTCGTTCCAGAAGGTCCGGTACTTCGACTCTTCCGCGGTGGCGTCGCCGTCGCCGGATTCGGCCGACTCGGCGCCCTGCATATCCTTGATCGTCGACAGCACCTTGCGCACCAGGCGCTTGCGGATCATCTGGATCTGCCGGTCCTGCTGCAGAATCTCGCGCGAGACGTTGAGCGAGAGATCCTGCGCATCCACCACGCCCTTGACGAAGCGCAGATACTCCGGCATCAGCTCTTCGCAGTTGTCCATGATGAATACGCGGCGCACGTACAACTGCACCCCGCGCTTGTGCTCGCGCATGAACAGATCGAACGGCGCGTGCGACGGGATGAACAGCAGCGCCTGATATTCGAACGTGCCCTCGGCCTTGAGCGGAATGATCTCCAGCGGGTCGTCCCAGGCGTGCGAGACGTGCTTGTAGAACTCCTTGTACTCCTCGTCGGAGACGTCGCTGCGCGGGCGCGTCCACAGCGCCTTCTGGGAATTGAGCGTCTGCTCCTCGAGGATGGTCTTCTCGGTCTTCTCCTCGCCCTCGCCCTCGGTGACGGTGCGCTCCACCTGCATCCGAATGGGCCAGGAGATGAAGTCCGAGTACTTCTTGACGATCTCGCGGAGCTTCCACTCCTGCGTGTAATCGAAGAGGTGATCGTCCTCGTCCGCGGACTTCAGGTGCAGCGAAACCGCGGTGCCCTGAGGCGCCTCGTCGAGGGTTTCGATGGTGTAGGTCGAGCTGCCGGCCGCGGACTCCCAGCGGGTGCCCTCGGACTCACCCGCGCGGCGGGTCGTCAGCGTGACCTTGTCGGCCACCATGAAGGTCGAGTAGAAGCCGATACCGAACTGGCCGATGAGGTCCGCGGGAGCGGAGCCCGCGGAGCGACCCGGAGAATCGGCGTCGGCTCCGTTCATTTCCAGCAGCTGACGACGCAGTTCGGCGGTGCCGGACTTGGCCAGGGTTCCGATGAGGTCGACCACCTCGGCGCGCGACATGCCGATGCCGTTGTCGCGGACGGTCAGCACCCGGGCGTCCTTGTCGACCTCCAGTTCGATATGCAGATCCGAGGTGTCGACCTCGAGATCCTTGTCCCGGAACGACTCGAGCCGGAGCTTGTCCAGCGCGTCGGAGGCGTTCGAGATCAATTCCCGCAGGAACGTGTCCTTGTTCGAGTAGACCGAGTGGATCATCAGTTCCAGAAGCTGATGGGTCTCGGCCTGAAACTCCAGTTGTTCGACGTGATCGGTCACGTGCAGATATTACGACGGACCGCGGGTGGCTCGCGAAAGTCGGTCATCGCGGGAACCTCGGCATCGGCGCTGTGCGCGCGGGGCTGCGCGGGCGCCATCCATTCGCGCAGCACCTGGGTCGCGCGCACATCGTCCTCGTTGTATTCCAGCAGCCGGGTGCGCTGCGACAGATCGGGCGCACCGTCGTAGCCGACCGCCAGGCGATACCAGCTCATCGACGCCTCGCCGCCGGCCTCGGGATCGCGCCACCCGAATCCGGCGACCGGAGCGATCTTCTTGAGCCCCTTGCCGTTCGGGCAGATGAACTGCTCCGACACCGCCTGGAACATATCCACCCACTGCGGGCTGTCGACGAAGGCGCGGACCTCGTCCGCGCTGGGTACCCCGGGCCGTCCGGCGAAGCGGCGCGCCGATTCGTAGAGCCACTTGTCCTCGGCGGTGCGCGAGTAGCAGTAGGCGGCGAACGTCTTGCCCGCCGCGGCCGCATCGGCGCGCACCGCCATCAGCCAGGTCCAGAATTCGGCGAACGAGCGGGCCTCGTCGGCGGTCGGCAGCGGGTCCCAGGTGAAGAAGGGGCGATACACGCCGTCGAGCAGGGTGCCCCACAGATAGGCGCCGTATTCCTGATAGCTCTCCAGGTCGACGTCGACCTCGACGTCGGCCCGGGTGACCCGCACCCGATCCACGCGGCGGACCAGCGGCGCGCCCGAGATCCAGGCGCGCGCGGTCACCACCGTCTCGGCGAACGGCTCGTACTGCCAGTCCTCGGGTTCGTCCGCGGTCCACTCGGCCAGATCGTCGATGGTCTGCACGCCGTGGCGGCGCAGCAGTTCGGCGCGGGATCCGGGTGCGACGAGGCTGACGTCGCGATGGTCCGCCAGCCAGCCCTCACAGCTCACCGCGGGAGGTTCGGTGATCCCCGTTCGCTCGACGATCGGCGCCCGTGTCCACCACGGGCACTGCCGGCATTCGGGCACCTTCGACGGCACGGTCGGCAGCTCACCGCGCACCACCGCGATGCGGTCGGCATAACGCCGGTCGTACTCGTCGAGCACCGGACCCAGGTCGTGCACCAGGATCCGGTCGAAGTGATAGCCGATCGCCCCGCCGACCAGGGCGGGACTGGCCAGCCCGTGCCGCTGCAACATCCGGTAGAGGTGGGCCAGCCGCTGCTGGTCTCGCGGCTGGGTGCGGACGCGGACGTGCCGGTCGGGGCGCGGATCCCAGTGGTACAGATCGGAGGTGGTGGGGTGGAAATCGGCCGGATCGGGCTGGCGCGGATCGGTCACCTTGTGGTTGACCACGATGATCGGGATATAGCCGCCCCGATCGGTGTCGCGCAGCAGGATCTCGCAGCCGCCGCGACGACCGGTATCGGGCTCCTGGGGCAGCAGCGCACCCCAAATGCGCTGCGCCCCTTCCGAACACGCGCGCAGCGTATCCTCGGCGCGACCGCTCGCGGCCTGATCCGGATCGATGATCACCCACGCCTGTGGGTCGGCGGCGACGAGTGTGTCGCGGACCTTGGTGCGATGCGCGGTGGCGGCGTCGCGGCGCTGTTTGACACCCGCGTCCTCGGGCACCCCGAGCAGCCGTTCCGGATGGGTGGCGTCCAGATGCAGCCGATGCCGGCAGCCGACCAGTGCGCGCGCGTCGACGTAGGCGATTCGCGGCGGATGTTCACCGGCCTCGGCGGGGGTCGAGATATTCACCGTATCGGCCGAAACCTGCTGCGCCCGTTCCACTTCGGCGGGCACTACGGCGGTTCGGCGAGCAGCAGCCCGCCGCTCGTCGCCTCCGCCGTCCTCCTCGCGACCGTCCCGGTCGCCGCTGCCCGAATACACGGTAAGCAGTATGGTCCCTACCTCCGACACTCCCGCGAACCGCCTGCGTGCTGGGTGTACGCGGGGCCGCTACCTCGGCACTCCCGCCGTCCGGAGCTCGGATCGCCGCGAACCGTCCGCCGCGGCGGCGCCCTCGGGTCCGCATCCCGCTACAGTTGGCGCAAACCGTGTGGCATGTGGGTATATCAGCATGACGGAACTTCGTGACGGAGGGCTTTCGATGGGGTTGTTCACCAAGCGCAAGCGGCGTGCGGACCGCAAAGCCGAGGCGAAAGCCCTCAAGCACAAGGCCGCGATGGAGGCCAAACTCGGCGCCCGCAACGAACGCAAACGCCAGCGCGCCGAGATCCGCACCCAGCGCGAGGTGGCGAAGGCTCAGATCGCGACCTTGAAGGCGGAGGAGAAGGCCGCCCTCAAGACCGCCGAACGAGCCGACCGCGAACTGCTCACGGCGAGCCAGGTGAAGAAGTATCTGGGCGTGGCGCGCGTGCTGGTGCCGGTGCTGGCGCCGCTGGCCTACCGGGCCGCCACCTTCATCCGCGGCCAGATCGACACCCGCCGCGCCCATCGACTGGGTATCGGCATCGGCGAACTGGGCAACTTCACCGGCCACGGCGCCCGCCTGCAGGCCCGTATCACCGGTGTCGAATCGACCCTGGCCGGTATCGAGAACTCCGGTGACAAGAGCGGCGAGACGCAGAAGTTCGTGGCCGCCACCCGCGACCGGCTCGCCAGCCTGTCCGCTGCCGTGCGCACCGCCGAGCAGATGCCCGCGCCGCGCCGGCGTGCGGTGCACAACTCCATCTCGCACGAACTGGCCGGCGTCGAAGCCGATATCCTCGCGCGCCTCGGCGTGCACTGACCGACCGCTCGCCATGCCGCATCGTGCCCGGCCCACAACCGGATCTCCGCCTTACCGGCGAGCGGTCCGGCGGCCGGGCATCGATGGCCTGCGGGGCGGGCTGGTCGGTATGGCGGTGGTGGTCCTCGCGGTGGCCGCGCACGGATGGGCCGACGGCGGCTATCCCGGCTCGGCGACGCTGGCGCTGCTGCTGCTGAGCGCGGCGGCCACCGGAACCTTCGCGTCGATGCTGCCGCCCACCGGTGGTGCGCGTGGCCGGATCGGCATCCTGGCGGCACTCGGTGGCGGACAGGCGGTCTCGCATATCGCGCTGAGTCTGCTGCCCGCTCATCGGCCCGGTGAAACATCGTGCGGGAGCGGCCTTTCCGGGCTGATCTCGATCTTCCCGAACAACTGGATGACACTGGCGCACACCCTCGCCACCGTGGTGTGCGCGGTGCTGATCGTGGCCGTGGAACGGCTGTATGCCGCGGTCTCCCGATCGGTCCGCGCCGTCACCACCCGGCCGCAACCGCCGGTGGATATCGCCACACCCCGGTGGCGGACCTCCGCGCGGCAAGCGCGGCAGCAATGGAGCGCCGGCGCCCTCGGCTCCCGCGCACCCCCGGTACTCGCCTGAACCGATCCTCGACCACAGGCAATTCCTCCGGCATCTCGCCGAGTACCGAGAAAGTCACCCACCGTGAGCTTTACTATGTCCACCTCACTGTCGCGCGCCCTGGTCGCCACGGGCGCCGCCGCCGGTCTCGCCCTGCTCGCCTCCGGCACCGCGGCCGCGCACGTCACCGCCGACGCGCCCGGCGCGGCCCAGGGCGGCTACGCGGTCATCACCTTCCGCGTGCCGACCGAATCGGCGACGGCGTCCACCACCAAGCTGACCGTCGCGCTGCCGCAACTGTCCGCGGCTCGCACCGAACCCGTTCCGGGCTGGACCGCCAAGACCGAGAAGAACGACAAGAACCAGTTCACCTCCGTCACCTGGACCGCCAACCCGGGCACTCCCGGCATCACTCCCGAGCAGTTCCAGCGCTTCGCCGTCGCGGTCGGGCCGCTGCCGAAGCAGGATAAGATCAACTTCCCGGCCACTCAGACCTACAGCGACGGAAAGGTCGTCAACTGGAGCGAGCCCATGCCCGCCGGCGGTGACGAACCCGAGCATCCCGCTCCGAGCATCACGCTGGGAGCCGCCGGATCCGACGACGATCACGCCGGTATGCCGAGCGCTGCCCCCGACAAGTCCGACAGCGACGAGTCCGACAACACCGCGCGCTGGCTGGGCGGTATCGGACTGGTTCTCGGCGCCCTCGGTGCCGCGCTCGGACTCGGCAGCCTGATCCGGAGCCGGCGCTCATGATGCGCCGCATCGTGTTCGCCCTGGTCGGCGCGCTGGCGCTGGGCGCACTGACGATCACGGTCGCCGGGCCGGCCGCCGCGCATTCGACGGTGGTATCCACCGACCCCGCCGACGGCGCGAAGGTCGAGACCGGTCCCGCGCGGGTGAGCGTCACCTTCAACGAGAATCTGCAGCCGAGTTTCCCGTCGCTGACCGTCGTCGGCCCGGACGGAAATCTGTGGTCGAAGGGCAAGCCGGTGGTGGACGGCCCGACCGTCACCGTCGAGGTCGGTGACCTGGGCCCGGCCGGCACCTACACGATGGCGTACCGGGTCACCTCCGCCGACGGCCATCCGGTCAGCGGTACCCGCAGTTTCGAGCTGACCACGCCCGGCCACGGCACACCGGGGCCCAAGGCCGATGCCAAGAGCGGCAACTCCGGCGGCGGCGATTCCGGGGGCGTGCCGCTGTGGGTGTTCATCGTGGCCGCGGTCGTGCTGTTCGGTGGTGGACTGGCGTTCGCGCTGTTCGGCGGTCGCTCCCGACGGTCGGGCAGCGGCGGCAAACCATGAGGCCGGGGACGGCCGGCAGCAGATCGACCGCACTGCGTTACGCACTGCTGCTGGTCGTCCCGGCCGCCCTCCTCGGTGCCGCCGCCGGATGGGCGCTCGCCGCACCCGATCCGGTACAAGCCGAGGCGCCGGTGCGCACTCTGGCCGACGGGCTGGGCGCGACGGTTCTCGGCCTGGCCGCGCTGCCGCGCCTGCACGACCGGCTGCGGCCCGCGTGGCGGCTGCTGGCCGTCTTCGGCGGCCTCTGGGCGGTGGCTGAATTCGTCCTGCTGGCCACCGAGGCCGCCGAGGTGGTGGGGGTACCGCTCACCCGGTTGCGCGCCGGCGATTTCGGCGACTACCTCACGCATGTCAGCGGGGGCCAGATCGGCATCGCCGTGCTGATCGGCACCGCGGCCGTCGCCTGCTACAGCACGCTGGCCTTCCGGCGACCGGACCGCGCGACCGCCGACCTGGTGCTGGTCTTCGCCGCGGTGACGCTGGTGCTGCGCCCGATCACCGGCCATATGTCACAGCAGACGCTGGGATCGGTGCTGGCTGCGGTCCACGCCCTGGCCGCCGCCGTCTGGTTCGGCCTGCTGCTGGCGCTGGCGCTGGTCGTGCGCACCCGCGGTGAGTGGGCGGTGATCCTGCCACGCTATTCCGGCTGGGCGCTGCCCGCGGTGGCCGCGGTGACGGTGACCGGCGTGGTGAACGGGCTGGTCCGGGTCGGCGGTCCGGCCGCCCTGGTCGATACCGGATACGGCCGCATCCTGCTGGCGAAGACGGTGATGGCGGTCGCGCTGCTCGGCCTCGGCTGGTGGTGGCGGCGCAGCTGGGTTCCGGTGGCCACCGACCACCGGATGACCGCGGACTCCTCGCTGCGCCGCGCCCTGATCGAGGTCGTGGTGATGGCCGCGGTGTTCGGCCTGGCGGCGACGCTGGCGGTGACCGCCTGAGTCCGAGCCCGGGCCGGACAGGCCTCCGAACTGGAGTGATAGCAATTACATCCGGTCCGGGCCGGACTGGAACACGTTACGGTTACCGCATGACCGCAGTGAAGATCGTGGCCGATTGCGCCGCGCCGGCCGAGACCGCGTTCGACTACGTCAACGACCATCGCCATCTGCCGGAATTCGTCACCGAGGTCCATTCCTTCCGCCCGATCACCGATCAGGTGGCCGGGCTGGGCGCGACGTTCGACACCGAGATCAAACTGGGCCCCGCCTCGCTGACCTCGCGGTTGGAGATCGTGCGCTGGGAGAAGAACGTCGCGATCTCGGTGAAGGCCGTGACCGGATTCGAGATCGAATCGACCTTCCTGTTCCATCCCCGCGGCGACCGCGACTGCACGGTGGACGCCATCGTCGAATACCGGGTGCCGGGCGGACTCGCGGGCAAGGTGCTGGGCAAGACCATCGAGCCGTTCGTCAAACTGTCGGTCAAACACACCACCCACAATCTGACGACCAAGATCGCGGAGTATCAGCGCACCCTCGACAGCTGAACCGGGCGGCCCCGCGTCACGCGGCGAAGGTCTCAGGATCCGATCGTCGCCCGCATGGCAAGCTTATTTCGTGACCGATTCAGCAAACCTAGTGGCAACCGCCGACCTCGCCGACGAGATCGGCCCCGAGATTCGTAGCTGCGATACGCAATTCACGCAGTTCGGCGGCAATCCGGTGTTCAGCGGGCGCATCGTCACCATTCGCTGCTTCCAGGACAATCTGTTGGTCAAGCAGACTCTCAGCGAACCCGGTGACGGACGTGTGCTGGTCGTGGACGGCGGCGCGAGCATTCACACCGCCCTCGTCGGTGACGTGATCGCCGGCCGTGGAGTCGACAACGGCTGGTCCGGCGTCGTGATCAACGGCGGCGTCCGCGATTCGGCGATTCTGCGCACCCTGCCCATCGGCATCAAGGCGCTGGGCACCAACCCGCGCAAGAGTACCCAGACCGGATCCGGCGAACGCGATGTGCCGGTCGAATTCGGCGGCGTCACCTTCGTTCCGGGCGAGATGCTCTACAGCGATCACGACGGGGTCGTCGTCCGCGCGGAATGAGTCGCCGATCGCCGCCGGGCCGGCCGGCCCCGCGCCTGCCGAACTATCCGCCTGCCACCCGCACGCGGTGGCCGGCGAGTGCGACCACGTCTCCGGCATGGAGCTGGCGGCCCCGCCGTAGTTCCACCTCGTCGTTGACGCGCACGAGTCCGGCGGCGATCACGGTCTTGGCCTCCGACCCGCTGTCGATGAGATTGGCCAGCTTCAGGAATTGCCCGAGTCGAATGACTTCGTCTTCGATCGGCACATCGACTGGATCCGACATGGGTTACATCTTTACCGCCGCGCTCGGCGGGCCGCACGCCGCCCCCGTCCCGGTCGGCACCGGGGTCCGGCGAAAGGATCGAATATGACCGTGCACGAGCAGGACTCGCCCGGTGGCCTTCTCCCCTCGGGCGGCCCCAGCCCGCACACTGGTGCGGTGACTTCCACGCAAGACCAGCTCCACTCGCGCGACCGCAGATCACCTTCGTCACCGGTTCCGCATCGCGCCCACGGTCGGCTGAGCGAAGTCCCTCATCTGGCCGGCCTGGTGCTCGGCGTGTTCTCGGCTCTGTGTGCGCTGTGGAGTATTTCGCCCGGCCTGCGCTACATCACCTCGGTCCCGCGGCACTACCTCGACGCCTACTATTTCGACGCGCCCGACACGAACCTGATGTGGGCGGTGATCGTCGGTCTGCTCGCCGGCGCGACGGCCTCCCGTAAACGCATCGCCTGGTGGCTGCTGGTCGGGTACATGGCGCTGTTCGCGCTCGCCAACGGACTGGATTTCGCCGAGGAACAGGATCCGCACGCGCTGGCCGCGCTGTTCGTCCACCTCGCGGTGATCGGCCTGATGATCGCGGCATGGCCGGAGTTCTACACCCGGGTGCGGCGGGGCGCGGTGTGGAAGGCGCTCGGCGTCCTGGTCAGCGGGCTGGTGATCAGCAGCCTGCTCGGGTGGGGGCTGGTGGAACTGTTCCCCGGCAGCCTGCCGCGCGGTGCGCAGCGCCCGCTGTGGGCGATCTCGCGGGTCACCGCGACAATTCTGGTAGCCGACAACAACTTCGACGGCCACCCGCCGCATGTGGTGAATCTGCTGCTCGGCCTGTTCGGTGCCATCGCACTGCTGGCCGCCGCGCTGGTGCTGTTCCGGTCGCAACGCGCCTCCAACGCGATGACCGGGCTGGACGAATCCGCGGTGCGCGGCCTGCTGGCCCGCTCCGATGTCGAGGATTCGCTGGGCTACTTCGCGACTCGCCGCGACAAGGCCGTGGTTTTCGCGCCCAGCGGTAAGGCGGCGATCACCTTCCGCGTCGAACTCGGCGTATGCCTGGCCTCCGGTGATCCGATCGGTGTGCGGGAGGCGTGGCCGCAGGCCATCGATGCCTGGTTGCGACTGGCCGACGAATACGGCTGGGCCCCGGCGGTGATGGGCGCCGGGGAACTCGGCGCCACCGCCTACCGCCGGGCCGGCCTGTCCGCGCTGCGGCTGGGCGACGAGGCGATTCTCGACACCCGTTCGTTCTCGCTGGCCGGGCCCGAGATGAAGCAGGTGCGCCAGGCCGCCAACCGCCTGCACAAACAGGGCTTCACCGTCCGGGTCCGCCGCCACAGCGAACTCTCGCCGGACGAGATGGCGCAGATGATCGCCCGCGCCGATTCCTGGCGCGATACCGAAACCGAACGCGGCTTCTCGATGGCGCTGGGCCGGCTCGGCGACCGGCTCGACGGCGACAGCCTGCTGGTGGAGGCGCTCGATCGCGACGGCCGGGTGTGGGGCATGCTGTCGCTGGTGCCCTGGGGCCGCAGCGGGGTCTCGCTCGACGTGATGCGACGAGATCCCAAGGGCCCCAACGGAATCATGGAATTCATGATCTCCCAGCTGGCGCTGACCTCGGAACAGTACGGGATCACCCGGGTATCGCTGAACTTCGCGGTATTCCGCTCGGTCTTCGAGGAGGGCAGCCGGATCGGCGCCGGCCCGGTGCTGCGGCTGTGGCGCAGTGTGCTGATGTTCTTCAGCCGCTGGTGGCAACTCGAGGCGCTGTACCGGTCGAATGTGAAATATCAGCCGCAGTGGGTGCCGCGGTTCTTCATCTTCGAGGAGCGCCGCCAGTTGCCGCGGGTCGCGCTCGCCAGCGCGCTGGCCGAGGGCTTCCTGCCGCGCTTCGGCAAGCAGCCGGATGCCTCCGCCCACACCGGTCTGCATTCCGCGGTGCCGGCCACCATCACCGGGCTGCACGCCGACGGCAGCCCGCCCGAGGCGCCGCCCTCGGCCCTCGAACAGGCCGCCGCCCGCCGCCCCGAACAGGTGCGGGTGCGGATGGACAAGGTGCGCCGGCTCGAATCGGCCGATATCGACGCCTATCCGGTGGCCTACGCCCCGACCCATTCGATCGCCGATGCCCGCCGCTCCCCCAAGGGCACCACGGTGCGAGTATGCGGACGGCTGTTGCGGATCCGCGACCACGGCGGCGTCACCTTCGCGACGCTGCGCGACTGGTCCGGCGATATTCAGATCCTCATCGACCGAGGCCGGGTCGGCCAACGCCGCTCGAGTTCGTTCGGCGAGTACTTCGATCTGGGCGATCTGATCGAGGTGAGCGGCCAGATCGGCGCGAGCCGCCGGGGCGAGCTGTCGCTGCTCGCCCAGGACTGGCGGATGATCGGCAAATGCCTGCATCCGCTGCCGGACAAGTGGCGCGGACTCGCCGACCCCGAGGCGCGGGTGCGGCAGCGCTACGTCGATATGACGATCAACGTCGAGGCGCGCGAGGTACTGGCCAAACGCAGCGCCGTGGTGCGGTCGCTGCGGGATACGTTGACCGGCTGGGGTTTCCTCGAGGTCGAGACGCCGGTGCTGCAGCAGGTGCACGGCGGCGCCAACGCCGCGCCCTTCCGCACCCACATCAATGCCTACGATCTGGACCTGTACCTGCGCATCGCACCGGAGCTGTACCTCAAGCGGCTGTGTGTGGGCGGGATGGAGAAGGTCTTCGAACTGGGCCGGGTGTTCCGCAACGAGGGTGTGGACTACAGCCACAATCCGGAATTCACGATTCTGGAAGCCTATGAGGCGCACAGTGATTACGAGCGCATGATGCACGCGTGCCGCCAGCTGATCCAGAATGCGGCTATCGCGGCCAACGGCGCCTGCGTGGCCCTGCGGCCGGGTGCGGACGGGACGCTGACCGAGGTCGACATCTCCGGCGACTGGCCGGTGCGCACCGTGCACGGCGCCATCTCCGAGGCCGTCGGCGAGACCGTCACTCCCGATACCCCGGTGGATCGGCTGCGGTTGCTGTGCGACAAGGTCGAGGTGCCGTATCAGCCGGGCTGGGACGCCGGGCAGATCGTGCTCGAGATGTACGAGCACCTCGTCGAGGAACGCACCCAGGAGCCGACCTTCTACATCGACTTCCCGACCTCCGTGTCACCGCTGACGCGCGCGCATCGCCGCATCGACGGTGTGGCCGAACGCTGGGATCTGGTGGCCTGGGGGGTCGAACTGGGTACCGCCTACAGCGAATTGACCAATCCGATCGAACAGCGCCGCCGCCTGACCGAACAGTCGCTGCTGGCCGCGGGCGGTGATCCGGAGGCCATGGAACTGGACGAGGACTTCCTCGAGGCACTGGAATTCGCGATGCCGCCGACCGGCGGTCTGGGTGTGGGTGTGGATCGTGTGGTCATGCTCATCACCGGCCGCAGTATCCGCGAAACCCTGCCGTTCCCACTGGTCAAACCGCGCACGGGACAGGGCGAGGGACGCTGACCGCACCGCCGGCGCCGGGGCGCGCGCACCCGTTCGCGAACCCGGAACCCGCGTCCGGCACAGTAGATCCGTGCAGCTTGTTCTCGTGCGTCATGCCCAGCCCGGCCGGGTGCTGACCACCTCCGGTCCCGCCGATCCCGAACTCACCGAACTCGGTGTCGAGCAGGCTCGGCGGGTACCGGCCGTGATCGCCCGGTTCGCCGGGGGCGAGCATCGCATCGCGCGGGTGGTGAGCAGTCCGCAGCGGCGGGCCCGCGATACCGCCGCGCCGACGGCCGAGAAGTTGGGACTGCCGGTCGAGGTACTCGACGGGCTGGCCGAATACGACCGCGATCTGCCCGCGTATATCCCGATCGAGGACGCCAAGCGCGATTTCCGCGCCACCTACGACCGGATCAAGGCCGGACATCTGCCCGAACAGATCGACGGGCCCGCGTTCGTGGCGCGGGTGCTGGGCACGGTGTCGGAACTCGTCGCGGCCGCCGAACCGGCCGATACGGTTGTCGCCTTCGCCCACGGCGGAGTGGTGAACGTGCTGCTCCAGGACATTCTCGGACTCGAACGCCCCCTGACCTTTCCGATCGACTACTGCTCGATCACCCGGATTCTGTTCTCCCGTAGCGGTAATCGCACCGCCGCGACGATCAACGAGAACAGCCACGTGTGGGATCTGCTGCCGCGGAATCGTCCCGCTGCGGCCGGCGACGCGATCTGAGCAGAGCGTAGGGGCGGGAGCATCCGAAAGCTGTGCGGGTGGCGGAAGTTCACAGCCGATTGCCAGCCCGAAAGCCTGCCGGACACAGCAACGAGTCGTTCCATGAATGACCACGGGCCCCGCCCGGCGGCCCGTGTTCCGAGAAAGGTAGTCCGTTGCTCTCCTCCACGAGTTCCTCGCGCCGCCGGCTGATCGCCCGCGTCGCCGTCGCCGGCGCGATCGCGGCCGCCCCCGTCGCCGCGGTCGCGGTACCCGCTTTCGCCGATACCCCGTCCGCCACGCAGATCGACTGGCACGACCACGATCACGACCACGACGGGTGGCGTCATCATCACGATCGCGATCACGATCACGACAACGGCCCGTGGCAGTCCGGTCCCGGCGGCTTCCTGCCCGGACCCCCGCCCACCGGCTCGTTCGGCTGATCGAACCGCACAGCCGAGGAACATACGAGGGCCGTTCCCTTTCCGGGAGCGGCCCTCGTCCGCTGTGTGGAACACGGATTCGGTGCTCGTGACCGGGATCGCGGCACCGTGGCCTGGTCGCTTCAAAGTTCATTCACAGTTCGCGAACATCGCCGTCCCAGCCGGCGGCGTTTCGATGTACTCGTGAGCCGCCGGGCCGCCCGGTCCGAATCCCCAGCACGGCTCCGTATTTCGCAGACGAAAGGCCGAAACCTTGCAGACCACCGCGAAGCCGAAGAACCGCACCCGCCGCCTCGCGACCCGCGTCGCCATCGCCGGTGCGCTCGTCGTCGTTCCCCTGTCCGCGCTCGCCGTGCCGGCCTTCGCCGACGCCCCGGCCAACACCCCCAGCGCGGTCGCCATCGACCGCGACAACCACCCCGGCGACCGCGATCACGACGGCGACCACCGCGGACCCGATCGCGACAACCGCGGCGACAACCACGGCGATCGAGACCGCGGACCGGAGAACCAGCCGGCACCCGGCCCGCAGCTGCCCCAGCTCCCGCCGACCGGTTCCGCCGGCTGATCCCGGCTGATCCCCGAAACGGTGAAGGCCACCCCGCTCGACGCGGGGTGGCCTTCACGGGCGCCTTACCGGCTCATGCCATTCCGGCGATCCAGTTGTGCATCCAGGAGATCGCGGTCTGGCCGCCGCCCACCGAATAGCTGCCGTAGGAGGTGTGCGTGCCGGACTGGTAGAAGTGCTCGAGCTGTTCCACCCGCTGCTGGTTGGCGTCGTCGGTGAGCTGCGACTGCAGGGCCGCGACACCGCCGTGCGCCATCAGGTCGCCGATGATCGACCCCGCCTCGAGCTGGTAGCGCCACAGGTTCGCCGCGCTCGCACCGGAGGCCTGCGCCAGGAAGCCGGCGAAGCGGGTGACGTAGTCGGTGTCCTCGGTGGAGCAGTACAGGTCACCGGCCGCGCAGATGGTGCGCACCCGGTCGCTGAGGAAGCCGAATCCACCCACGCGCGGGCCACCGGCGCCCGCGCCGCCGACCACCGGGCCGACCTGGACGTCGGTGGGCGAACGCCGCGGATCGGAGATCAGGCCGACACCCGAAACGCGGTCCGGCGAAACGGCGCCCAGGCCGGTGCCGATCTCGGCGGCCAGATCGCCCGCGGCATCCGCACCCTGGCTGTAACCGACGATCGCGTAGTGCGTACCGGCGCAGCGGGCCGCCATCGCCTGGATGAGGCCGCGCGCGTTGTCGGTCGCTTCCTTCTTGGAGGCGCCGTAGACATCGCCCTCCCACGGGAAGGCGGTCGCGGCGTAGCTGACGTAGTCGACGTCCGTCGAACTCGGCAGGCCGCGCGTCACACCCGACAGCATGCCGGGGCCGACCATATGGTCGGGCTTGTGATCACCGGTCTCCCAGGTGCCCGGAATCGCGACGACATACAGGCTCGGGCAACCGGGATCCGCGCTCGCGGAACCGCTTCCGACCGCGGTACCCGACACTGCCATACCAGCCAGTACCGCGACTGCCGCCCCGGCGGCCGCGACAACCTTCTTCAACCGCATGCTGCTCCAGTTCAAGCCAGCCCTCGCCGGGGCTCCCCATATGTATTCGCCGCTGATGATGCCGCCGCCACATTGCCGCGCGGTAAATTCCCGGCGAAGCAAAAACCGCCCGCGTCCGTGAACTCGTGAACGAGTTCGGACGCGGACCAAGAGCATTTACGACATACCGGTGCTCAGGATAACGGCGGCACGGTGGAACTGCCATCCGAGCTCGAAATCCCGTCCGATTTCCGATGTTTGGGACGCGGGTACACGTTTTCGCAGTACAGGGCGAAAAAACAGGCGTCCACGGGCTTTCGAGCCGGTGGCCGCCTCGTATTTTCGATTGTTCGACCGACAGTCGGCCCCCGCCGTCCCGGCCGGGACTCAGCGCTGGGCGACCGCCGTCGGAGCGATCGGCGCCGGCAGCGCGGTCTCACCCTCGAGGTGCTTGTCCACCGCCGAGGCGGCGGCGCGGCCCTCGGCGATGGCCCACACGATCAGCGACTGACCACGCCCCATATCGCCGGCGACGAAGACGCCGGGCACGGTGGTCTGGAAGTCCTTACCGCGCTTGACGTTGCCACGCTGGTCGTAGCCCACGCCGAGATCCTCGAGCAGACCCGGCTTCTGCGGGCCGACGAAGCCCATCGCCAGCAGGACCAGATCGGCCTCCAGGGTGAAGTCGGTGCCCTCGACCTTCTCGAAGCGGCCGTTGACGTTACGGACCTCGTGCGCCTGCAGGCCGGTGACCTTGCCGTCCGCACCGATGAACCGTTCGGTGTTCACCGAGAAGACGCGCTCGCCACCCTCTTCGTGCGCCGAGGAGACCCGGAACATCAGAGGGTAGGTCGGCCACGGGGTCGACTCGGCCCGCTCCTCCGGCGGCCTCGGCATGATCTCGAACTGGTGGACGCTCGCCGCGCCTTGGCGGTGCGAGGTGCCCAGGCAGTCGGCGCCGGTGTCACCGCCACCGATGATGACGACCTTCTTGCCCTTGGCGTGGATCCTCGGCAGGCCCTCCTCGTCGGCGACCGGGTCGCCCAGCTGAACCCGGTTGGCCAGCGGCAGGAATTCCATCGCCTGGTGGATGCCGTCCAGATCGCGACCCGGAATCGGCAGGTCCCGCGCGATGGTGGAACCACCCGCGAGCACCACCGCGTCGAACTGCTCACGCAGCTGCTCGGCGGTGATGTCGACACCGACGTTCACGCCCGCCTTGAAGATGGTGCCCTCGGCCTCCATCTGCGCCAGGCGGCGGTCGATGAAGCGCTTTTCCATCTTGAATTCCGGAATGCCGTAGCGCAGCAGGCCACCGATGCGGTCGTCGCGCTCGAACACCGTGACGGTGTGGCCGGCGCGGGTCAGCTGCTGGGCCGCGGCCAGACCGGCCGGACCCGAACCCACGACCGCGACCTTCTTACCGGTCAGGCGGGTCGGATAGACCGGCTGCACCCAGCCCTCGTCGAAGGCGTTCTCGATGAGTTCGACCTCGACCTGCTTGATGGTGACCGGATCCTGGTTGATACCGAGCACACACGACGCCTCACACGGCGCCGGGCACAACCGCCCGGTGAATTCCGGGAAGTTGTTGGTCGCGTGCAGACGGTCGATGCCCTCGCGCCAGCGATCCCGGTAGACCAGATCGTTCCACTCGGGAATCAGGTTCCCCAGCGGGCAGCCGTTGTGGCAGAACGGGATGCCGCAGTCCATGCAGCGGCTGGCCTGGGTCTGCAGGGTCTGGTGGGAGTAGTTCTCCTCGTAGACCTCTTTCCAGTCCATCAGGCGCAGCGGTACCGGACGCCGAGTGGGCAGTTCCCGGCTGGTGTGCTTCAGAAATCCCTGTGGATCACCCACGTGCGGCCTCCGTATTTTCGCCTCTCAGGACCGTCCGTGCGTCTTGCACGCGTCTCACGTTATCCACGTGCGGCCTCCATGATCGCCTCGTCGACATCCCTTCCGGCCTTCTCAGCCTCGGAGATAGCGAGCAATACCTTCTTGTAGTCGCGAGGCATAACCTTCACGAAGTGGTTCACCTGCTGCGACCAATCGCTGAGGATGCGTTCGGCCACTGCCGAACCCGTCGCGTCGCGATGGCTCGCGACGACGTCGCGCAGCCAGGTGAAGTCCTCGCCCTCGAGCTGTTCGATATCCACCAGCTCGGTGTTGAGGTTGGCTTCGAACGTGCCGTTCGGGTTGTAGATGTAGGCGATACCGCCCGACATACCGGCACCGAAGTTGCGCCCGGTCTCGCCGAGGATGACGACCCGGCCACCGGTCATGTACTCGCAGCCGTGATCACCCACGCCCTCGACCACCGCGGTGGCGCCCGAGTTACGCACGCAGAACCGCTCGCCGACCACACCGCGGATGAACGCCTCACCGCTGGTGGCGCCGAACAGGATCACGTTGCCCGCGATGATGTTCTCTTCGGCGACAAAGGACTCCGGCGCGTTCAGCGACGGCCGCACCACCAGGTGTCCGCCCGAAAGGCCCTTGCCCACATAGTCGTTGGCATCACCGAACACCCGCAGGGTGATACCGGCCGGGACGAACGCGCCGAAACTGTTGCCCGCCGAACCGGTGAAGGTGATGTCGATGGTGTCGTCGGGCAGGCCGGCGCCACCGTAGAGCTTGGTCACCTCGTGGCCGAGCATGGTGCCGACCGTGCGGTTCACGTTCGTGATCTTGGTCTCGAACTTGACGGGCTTGCCGCGCTCGAGCGCATCCGCCGCCTGAGCGATGAGCTGGTTGTCCAGCGCCTTGTCCAGGCCGTGGTCCTGAGTCTTGGTGCAGCGGCGGTCCTGGTACATGAACGCCGTCTCGACATCGTCGAGGATCGGCGACAGATCCAGCTTGCTCGCCTTCCAGTGCTCCTTGGCCTTGGTGGTGTCGAGCAGGTCGACCCGGCCGATGGCCTCGTCGAGCGAGCGCAGACCCAGCGAGGCCAGCAGCTCCCGCACCTCTTCGGCGATGAACATGAAGAAGTTCTCGACGAATTCGGGCTTACCGGTGAAGCGCTGGCGCAGCACCGGATTCTGGGTCGCGACGCCGACCGGGCAGGTGTCGAGATGGCAGACGCGCATCATGACGCAGCCGGAGACCACCAGCGGAGCGGTCGCGAAGCCGTACTCCTCGGCGCCGAGCAAGGCGCCGATCAGCACGTCGCGGCCGGTCTTCATCTGGCCGTCGACCTGCACCACGATGCGGTCGCGCAGACCGTTGAGCAGCAGGGTCTGCTGGGTCTCGGCCAGGCCGAGTTCCCAGGGGCCGCCCGCGTGCTTCAGCGAGGTCAGCGGCGAGGCGCCGGTGCCACCGTCGTGGCCGGAGATCAGCACGACGTCGGCGTGAGCCTTCGACACACCGGCCGCGACCGTTCCGACACCCGGCTCCGCGACAAGTTTCACGTGAATCCGAGCCTGCGGATTCGCGTTCTTCAGGTCGTGGATCAGCTGGGCCAGATCCTCGATCGAGTAGATGTCGTGGTGCGGCGGCGGCGAGATCAGGCCGACACCCGGCGTCGAGTGCCGCACCTCGGCGACCCACGGGTACACCTTGTGCGCGGGCAGCTGACCGCCCTCACCGGGCTTGGCGCCCTGGGCCATCTTGATCTGGATGTCGGTGCAGTTGGTCAGGTAGTGCGCGGTCACGCCGAAGCGACCCGACGCCACCTGCTTGATCGCGCTGCGCCGCCAGTCACCGCTGTCCTCCGGCTCGAAGCGAGCCGGCGACTCGCCGCCCTCGCCCGAGTTGGAACGGCCGCCGAGGCGGTTCATCGCGATGGCGAGGGTCTCGTGCGCCTCCGCGGAGATCGAGCCGTAGCTCATCGCGCCGGTGGAGAAGCGCTTCACGATCTCGCTGGCGGGCTCGACCTGCTCGACCGGAATCGCGTGCCGGCCCTCGGTCTTGAACTTGAACAGGCCGCGCAGCGAGGCCAGGCGCTCGGACTGGTCGTCGACCAGCTTGGTGTACTCCTTGAAGATCGAGTACTGACCCGAGCGGGTCGCGTGCTGCAGCTTGAACACCGTGTCCGGGTTGAACAGGTGGTACTCACCCTCGCGCCGCCACTGGTACTCACCGCCGATCTCGAGCTCGCGGTGCGCGCGCTCGGTGCGGTTCTCCAGGAAGGCGATCCGGTGGCGGGCGGCGACCTCGGCGGCGATGTCGTCGAGACCGATGCCGTCCAGCGGCGAGGTCAGGCCGGTGAAGTACTGGTCGCAGAGTTCCTGCGACAGACCCACGACCTGGAACAGCTGCGCGCCGCGGTAGGAGGCGATGGTGGAGATGCCCATCTTGGACATCACCTTCAGTACGCCCTTGCCGGCCGCCTTGTTGTAGTTCTTGACGGCCGCCGCGTAGTCCGCCGCCTTGTCGCCGATGCTGCCGGGCATCTCCAGCGCGCCGCGCTCGAGCATGTCCTCGATCGACTCGAAGGCCATGTAGGGGTTGATCGCGGCCGCGCCGAAGCCGACCAGCATGGCCATGTGGTGCACCTCGCGGGCGTCACCGGCCTCGACCACCAGGCCGACCTTGGTGCGGGTGCGCTCGCGCACCAGGTGGTGGTGCACCGAGGCGGTGAGCAGCAGCGACGGAATCGGCGCCAGCTTCTCGTTGGATTCCCGGTCGGACAGCACGATGATCCGCGCGCCGCCGTCGATGGCGGCCGACACCTGGGCGTTGATCGCCTCGAGTGCCTTGCGCAGGCCCTTGCCACCCTTCTTCACCGAGTAGAGGCCGCGCACGACCACCGAACGCAGCTCGGGCCGCGAACCGTCGTCGTTGATGTGGACGAGCTTGGCCAGCTCGTCGTTGTCGAGAATCGGCTGGGTCAGCGTGATGTGGCGACAGGATTCCGGACCCGGATGCAGCAGGTCGGCCTCAGGGCCGATGGT
This sequence comes from Nocardia sp. 852002-20019_SCH5090214, assembly GCF_001665865.1. Taxonomy (NCBI): domain Bacteria; kingdom Bacillati; phylum Actinomycetota; class Actinomycetes; order Mycobacteriales; family Nocardiaceae; genus Nocardia; species Nocardia sp. 852002-20019_SCH5090214. The sequence goes on from NZ_LZMK01000128.1 coordinate 57,151, forward strand.
GCTGCGCAGGCTGGTGACGACCTCCTCGCGGATGGCGTCCAGCGGCGGGTTGGTGACCTGGGCGAACAGCTGCGCGAAGTAGTCGAACAGCAGACGCGGACGCGAGGACAGCACGGCGATCGGCGTGTCGGTGCCCATCGAACCCAGCGCCTCACCGCCGGTCTTGGCCATCGGCGAGATCAGCAGGCTCAGTTCCTCGGTGGAGTATCCGAAGATCTGCTGGCGGATGAGCACGCGGTCGTGCGACATGTGCTCGTGCGGACGGTCGGGCAGCTCGGCGAGCTTGGTGATGCCCTCGTCGAGCCACTCCTGGTACGGCTGCTCGGCCGCCAGCTGCGACTTGATCTCGTCGTCGCTGATGATGCGGCCCTGCGAGGTGTCGACCAGGAACATGCGGCCGGGCTGCAGACGGGCCTTGCGGACCACCTTCGACGGCTCGATGTCGAGCACGCCGACCTCGGAGGCCATGACGACCAGGCCGTCCTCGGTGACCCAGATGCGGGAGGGGCGCAGACCGTTGCGGTCCAGCACCGCGCCGACCACGGTGCCGTCGGTGAAGCACACCGAGGCCGGACCGTCCCACGGCTCCATCAGCATGGAGTGGTAGCGGTAGAAGGCGCGCTGCGCCGGGTCCATCGACTCGTGCCGCTCCCAGGCCTCCGGGATCATCATCAGCACGGCGTGCGGCAGGCTGCGGCCACCGAGGTGCAGCAGTTCCAGCACCTCGTCGAAGCGCGCGGTGTCGGAGGCGCCCGGGGTGCAGACCGGGAAGATCTTCTCCAGCCGGTTGTTGCCCTCGCTGTCGGTGCCGAAGATCTCGGAGTTCAGCAGCGCTTCACGCGCACGCATCCAGTTCTCGTTACCGGTGACGGTGTTGATCTCACCGTTGTGCGCGACGCGGCGGAACGGGTGGGCCAGCGGCCAGGACGGGAAGGTGTTGGTCGAGAAGCGCGAGTGCACGATGCCCAGCGCCGACTCCACCCGGTCGTCCTGCAGATCCAGGTAGAACGCCCGCAGCTGCGGGGTGGTGAACATGCCCTTGTAGACGAAGGTCTGGCCGGACAGGCTCGGGAAGTAGACGGTCTCACGGCCGACCGCACCCTCGCCGGCGCCCTGCTTGCCGAGCTCGTGCTCGACCCGCTTGCGCACGACGTAGGCACGCCGCTCCAGATCCATACCACCGAGCTGCTCGGCGGAATCGGCGGGCGAGGCGATGAACAGCTGACGGAACGTCGGCATGGCGTCGCGCGACAGCGCACCCAGGGAGGACTCGTCGATCGGAACCTCGCGCCAGCCCAGAACGGCCAGGCCCTCTTCCTTGACGATCTTCTCGACCCGGTAGCAGGCGCGGGCGGCCTCGCGGCGGGCCTGCGGCAGGAATGCGATACCGGTCGCGTAGGAGCCTTCCGGCGGCAACTCGAAGTTGGCACCATTCTCCGCCAGCACGGCCCGGAAGAACCGGTCAGGAAGCTGGATCATGATGCCCGCACCGTCACCGGAGTTGGGTTCCGCACCCGCAGCACCACGGTGCTCCAGGTTCAGCAGTGCCGTAATAGCCTTGTCGACGATGTCGCGGCTACGACGGCCATGCATGTCGACGACGAACGCGACACCGCAGGAGTCGTGCTCGTTCGCCGGGTCATAAAGACCAGTGCGGCCAGGTGACCGGTGTCCCATTCGCGGCTCGCCGCGGTGGCCAGGAAGTTGCGTCATGCCTCTGCCTTCAAGAAATAGGCGCCTTCAACGAAGAGGCCTTCGATTTCGATGCCTTCTTCCGATGGCCCTCGTCGAAACGCCTCCGCCTAGACTGCGTCCGGACGTTGCGGCGACCAGCGGCGCTGATGGTCATCCCGTGCAGTCAAACTCTCCAGTTGTCCACCCGCTTCGGTTTCGTAGTCGGGTGCTCGGTGGTAGCGGAACTCTGAGGAGTTCCTTACCCACCGCGCCGTGCTCGCCCGCTAGGCTGATGCTTGCGGCTCGTGGCCGAGTCCGGGCGACGAGTCGGACATTTCGCGTCCGACACTTAGAGCAAACGATAAGTCAGGACCGGAGCCCAACCAACTTAGGTTGTGCTAAATACTCCGTCTACCTGGGCATCTACATCGGTCCTCCACTACCTGCGCGTTCTCCAGTGTAAAGCAGGCGACGCGGATCGCTGAGTCGCGTTCGCCACTGCCGTCGATAGCGCCTGGGCATCGGTCACGAGCTGGGAGCCCAGTCCTGCGCAACGCTCTCACCTGCGTCGAAACAGATTTCCCCGTACGCGGCGGTGGCAAACCGGGGTGTAAGGCGGCTAACTCTCCGGACACCTGGAGGAGACATTCCGGATACCGGAGCGACAAGCCACGCCAATGTGCGGACCGTACGGCATCGTTTGCGAATGTGGAGTTCAGCACATTCTCGGCAAACCAAGATCGAGAATGACTGTGGTTTATTTCACATCTGTTGCGGGACAAAGCGTTACGGTCGCGCGGACCAGGGCTGCACCGTGCAGCGCGTCCACCCGGCCCGAGGTCAGCACCGGGAACACCGCGGCCGCGAGCTGCTGCGCACAATCCGGTGCGGTAAGCACCGTGCGGTGAGCCGCCAGCTGATTCAGGATCTCGCCGTTGACCTCGTCGATCACCGGCCGCACGGCGGACAGATCCGACGCATCCGGTGCGGGCGCGGCCGCCGGATCGAAGCGCCACCGGGTGAGTAGTCCGTACTGCACGGTCTTGTTGGCCTCGATCTGTCCGGCGAACACCTGCCGCACCCAGTCCTGCGGCAGCCCCGACCGGGTGCCGGCCGCGGCCATCGCGTCGTAGACCTGCGCCTCGCGCGCCGGATCGTCGACGACCGGAGGCTGCCCGGTCCGCTGCGAGGCGGTCCATTTGGCGGCGGCGACGGCATCGGCGGTGTTCAGGCGGCGCAGCACCAACTCCACCAGCGGACTCAGTGCCGACCGGCCCTCCTCCGCCGGAGCCGCCTGCGCCTGCGGAAGTACTCGTTCGGTGGTCATCGGCGCCACGATCGCGAATGCCGAGGTGACGAGCAGGGCGGCCGCGACGAGACGGGTACGCCGGCGCGCGTGGTGACGATCGAATCGCGACAGCGCCCCGGTGCCGACCACCGGATCGTCGGTTTCGCCCGCATATGGTCCTCCCCCGATCCGATGAATACCGACTCCCCGGGTCGCTCGCACGTTCCGCCCTCCTGTCACCGCGGCACCATCGTGTCGATCGGTGCCGCCCTACCCGAGAGTAGGGTTTAGCTCCGCGGCCGTCTGTGAGGCTCACCACATCGATGCCGCCGCGCTCGGTGGTTCTTCGCTCGGCCTGTCACGCTGAACCTGATTGCGCGCGACCGCGGCGCTCGGCGGATGGCCCGTCCCGCTCGCGCGCGGGGGCACACCACCGCCCGGACCACGATGCAACGACCGTTTCGCCCGGTGGCGACAACGATTGGGACCCAGAGGATGTGAATCCGTTGACCGATCCCCACGTCTTCGAACAGTCCCCCACCGAAAGTTCGGCATCCGGCCCCTCGGGGTCCGGCTCCCGCACGACCGAATCGCGAGCGAGGCGGTCCCCCGCCGCGGCGCTGACCTGGCTCGGTGGCGCCGAAGCCGGCCGCGGCGACCGGCACGAGGGATCGACGTACGCCGTGACCGGCGGGGTGGTGCTGCTGTTCGCGGTGCTGTCCGGGATCGTCGTCGCGGCGGCCGGTGTGGCGGCGCACTGGCCCGCCGCGGTCGTGGCGGTCGTCGCGGTGCCGGCGACACTGCTGGTCGGCGCGATCTCGCGAGCCTCGGCCACCGCGCCACTGTCCGCCGGTCGCGGCCGGGCCGAGCGGATCGGGCGAATCGCGGTCGCCGTGATCACCGGTGTCCTGGTGGCCGAGCTGGCGAGCACGGTGATTCTCGCCGGATCCGTCGACCGCACGCTCGACGATCGGTCCCGCCGCGACGCCGACTCCGCCGCGACAGTGGTCACCGCCCGCACGGAGCTCGACCGAGCCACTGCCGAACGCAGCGCACTCACCCGGACCATCGCCCAGGCGCAGGCCGATATGGATCAGGCCCTCGTCGTCGCCCGCTGTGAATACCACCCGACGCCGCAGTGCCCGCAGACCAAGATCACCGGGGTGCCCGGCCGGGGTCCGGAATCACAGACCGCCAACGCGATGCTCGACGATGCCCGCGGACGGCTCAACACCGCCGAGGCGCGCGTCCAGCCCGTGGACGCGGAGATCGCCACCCGCCAGAGCGCCCTGGAGCAGGCCCGCACCGCCGCCTTCCACACCGGAGACCGTGGTCTCGGCGCGCGCTGGCTGGCCATGAACGACTACACCACCGGACATCTGGGTGCGCTGCTGTTGCGCCTGCTCACGATCGCGATCGGGGTTCTCCTCGCCCTGCTGCCGCTGGTGCTGCGCTCCTGGCGGGGCGAATCGTCGTTCGACCGCGCCGTGGCCGCGCGCGCCGAAGCCGACCGCGCCGAGCGGGAAGCCGATACCGCGGTCGCCGTCCAGCGGGCCGAACACCGGGTGGCCACCGCGCAACTGGCGTTGCACGCCGATACCGCCATCGACCGCGAGCGCCAGCGCAAACGCGTGATAGCGGCGATCGGCAACCTGGAAATCGGCATCACCGAACCGCAGCGCCGGGCGGTCGCCGAATTCGAGGCGCTGGCCGCCCTTCCGCCGGGTGCGCAGACCGCATCCGCGACCTCCCCGACCACGGGCGCATTGCCCGCCGCCGAATCCCCGGCCCGAACCGACTCGACACAGGAGGCGACCGTGACCGCACGGAATCTGCCCGCACAGCTGCCCTCGGCCGGCCTCGCGCCGCATTCGCCGGCCGCGGTGCCCGCCCCGCGCGAGGACGCGAAAAAAGGTGGCGGGCTGGAACTTCCGGTGATCGGCACGGTGCCGTTCACCGATACCGCCGCGCGCTGGATCCGTCCGCTGGTCCCCGGATTCGTCACCACCGCGCTCGATCGGACCATCGACACCGCGGTCGCACCGTTGCGGACCGTCCGTCAGGTCTTCGAGGAGGCGGAGGAGATCACCTTCACCCTCAAACGCACCCGCAAGGTGACGGTGAACTCCGAGGATTCGCTCGATCCGGCGGTGGGCTACGGACATCCGGGCCACCCGCTGCCGGATGCGCCCTACGCCCAGGTCACCGCTTCGTACCCGTACGACGCCTATCAGCACGACCCGCGTTATGCCGCCTACCGGCACGACCCGCGCTACGCGCGCTATGCGGCCCTCCCGCACCGGAATCCCGCCGCGCACCCCGATCTGCCGGAATCCGGCCGATACGGCGAACTGCCCGCCGGCGAGACGACCGAACTCGGCTACCGCGCCCCCCGCGAACTGCCGCCCGGCTCCGGCCGCGACTGACCGAACCCGACCGGACGCCCCAGGCGTCGCGGTCACGTGGTTTTCGGCCGAACCGGTCATATCCACCCGGTTGCGTCACCCGCCGGGTGGCCGATCGGATAACCGTCATACGTCCCGGTCCGTGGATAGACTCGGCCCGTGTTTCCAGTCGTGACCGATCGGGAGGGGCGATCGTCCGCCCACCGCGTGGCGCCGCCGCGCGGTGCCGACGACCGCGACTCCGGCGGTGGAGACGACGCCGAACGCATCCCGGTGCGACCGCTGACGTGGCGGGAGTTGGCCGACCTGCCCTTCGCGGTATTGCAGCATCGGATCCGGCCGATCGCCGGGTTGGCGGGTGCGGGTCTGGCCGCGGCCCTGGGGATCGTCGTCGGGGTCACCGCGTTGGTGTCGCTCGCGACCGACGATTCGAGCGCCGGAACCGCCTGGGCGGCAATCCTTTCCACAGCCTGCTGTGCATGGGTGCTGCGGCTGTGGATAGTGGGCGTGACCGTGCCGATCGGGTTGGCCGTCGTCCACAACCGGCCGATCACCGCGCGCACCGCCACTGCGCGCCTACTCCCGGTGTCCGGCCGGCTGCTGCTGAACCAGGTGATCTCCACAGCGATCGGCGTCGGCATTCTCCTGCTCGGTACGCCGCTGATCATCACGCTGATTCCGGCGGTGATCTGGCTGGCTCGGGTGCGCGGTACGCGATGGCCGATCGTGCCGGTCCTGTTCGCCGAATCGACCCCGTACGCGGCGGCGGTCCGGCGAGCGAAGCTGCTCGCCACCGGACGGGTGATGCCGCTGGCCGGACTGTGGCTCTATCTGCGCGGCGTGCTGCTGATGCTGGCGGTGCCGGTCGCGGGACTTCTGGGCTTCCTCTCCGATATCTCCGGAACCCATCGCTGGGCGGTCGTCACTCTGCTGTCCGGTGCGGCGCTGCTGATTTCGGCGTTCGCCGCGGCCGTCGACGCCGCAACCGCCGTGGTGGTGTATCTCGACAGGCGTTGCGGCCGGGAGGGTTTGGATATCCGGATATCCACCGGGCAGGCGGCACGGTGACCGACGACGCACGCGCGGATCGGCCCGCGGCGCCGCCACCCCCGACGCTCGGAGCGGCCGCCCAGCACCGGGCCGCGGCCGAATCCGCCGCCGGGCACCACGACTTCGATACCGCACTGCGCGAACGCTTCCGCGCCGTCGTACGCGGACTCGAACAGGGCGGCGTACTCGAGGTCCGGCGTTCGCGCACGGCCCGGGAGACCGCCTCGGCCGCGGGGGACGCGCTTCCGGACGCCTCGGCCGAATTGGACTACGCCGCACACAGTTTCGACGAGATCGTCTACGGCGGCCGCACTGCCACTCCGGACGAATATCAGCGCCTCACCTCGGCCGATCGCTATTCGCTGGCGCCGCCTCCTCCGCCCGACCCGGTCGAACAGCAGCGGTCCGAACGCAAGCGCGCCGGTCGCCGCCGCTTGCCGCCGCTGCCACAGTTGGTGCGCGACAAGCGCTTCTGGGCCATCGTGCTCGGCGCGCTCGTCATCGCGCTCGTCGGGTATCTGCTGTTCCGGCTGGCCGCCGCGCCGACGGCCCCGCCGCAACCGACCCAGCCGCACTCACCACCGCCGCCCGATCACCCGGATATCCGCCCGCCCGACGTGGGCGAGGGCAGCGATTCGATCTTCCAGCGCTTACCGCCCTGGCTGGCCTACGGCGGGTTGCAGGCGCTGGTCTTCGCCGCCGTCGTGGTCTGGTGGCGCGCCCGCCGCCGGGGTGCCGTGGTCGGCGAGCCGCGCCCGGTGCAGGTGGCGGCCGGTGAGCTGCTGGCGGGTCAGGCCGCGCTCTACCGCAGGACCAAGGATCGCGACCATGTCGCGGCGAAATTGCGCGCGGCCACGCTGCGACGCGTCCGCGGCCGGGTGAATCTGCGCGCCGATGCCGCGCCGGAGCAGGTGAGCGCGGTGATCGGCGCCCGGATCGGCGTCGATCCCGGCCGCATCGCCACGGCCTTCTACGGCCCCGTCGCCGACGACTCGGCGCTGGAATACGTGGCGGCACAACTGGACTGGATCGAATCGGAAATAGGATGACGGAGACCGGATGACCACGGCGCAGACCAACCACATCCCCACGGCCGACCAGGCGCTCCGGGCGCTGGGCGAGGTACGTGCCGAGATCGGCAAGGCGGTCGTCGGCAACGACCACGCCGTGCTGTACCTCGTGCTCGCCCTGCTGTGCCGTGGCCACGTGCTGTTGGAAGGTGTGCCGGGCGTGGCAAAGACGCTGCTGGTGCGCGCCCTGGCCGCGGCGCTGGAACTCGACCACACCCGGGTGCAGTTCACTCCGGATCTGATGCCCGGCGATGTGACCGGCTCCCAGATCTACGATCCGCATTCGGCCGAATTCACCTTCCGCCGCGGGCCGGTCTTCACCAATCTGCTGCTCGCCGACGAGATCAACCGCACGCCGCCGAAAACCCAATCGGCACTGCTGGAGTCGATGGAGGAGCGGCAGGTGTCGGTGGCCGGCGTCCCGCAGCCGCTGCCCGATCCGTTCGTGGTGATCGCGACCCAGAATCCGATCGAGCAGGAGGGCACCTACCCACTGCCGGAGGCGCAGCTGGACCGGTTCCTGTTCAAGGTGGACATCCAGTTGCCCGGCCGCGACGACGAATTCCGGATCCTGCAGCGCCACGCCGCCGGCTTCGACCCGCGCGACCTGGGGGCCGCGGGCGTGCGGCCGGTCGCCGGAGCCGCGCATATCGCGGCGGCACGGGCCGCCGTCGCGCAGGTGACGGTCAACCCGGAGGTGCTGGCCTACATCGTCGATCTGTGCCGCGCCACCCGTACCTCGCCCGCGGTCCAGCACGGCGCTTCCCCGCGCGGCGCGACCGCGGTGCTGGCCTCGGCGCGGGCCCTGGCGTGGCTGAACGGCCGCGCCTTCGTCACTCCCGACGATGTGAAAACCGTTGCGGTGACGGCTCTCCGGCATCGTCTGCAGTTACGTCCCGAGGCCGAACTGGACGGCGTGACCGGTGAAGGCGTGATGTCCTCGCTGTTGGCCGCGGTCCCGGTTCCGGTGTAGCGCAATGATCGTCACGGGTCGGCTCGCGGTCTGCGCGGCGGTGGCTGCGGTGGTGGTCGGTGTCGCGCTGCCGTCCTGGGCCGGCGTCGCCGTACTGACGAGTGTACTGGCCTTCCTCGCCGCGATCGACGTGATCTTCTGTCGCGCCGATGATCTCGAGTTGTCCCGGGTTCCGCTCACCACCGTCCGCGTCGGCCACACCACCACCGTCGAGCTCACCGTGCTGAACCGCGGCGCCCGCGCGGTGCGGGCGCGGCTGTGGGACGACTGGCCGCCCAGTGCGCAGGCACCGGCCGAGACCCACCGGTTGCAGCTGCCGCCGAATACCACCACCCGGCTGGCCACCACCGTCCGCCCGGCTCGCCGCGGCGATCGGATCGCGGGGCCGGTCACGGTTCGGTTGTTCGGTCCGCTCGGTCTGGCGGGGCGGCAGTTCCGTCGCACCGTGCCCGCGACGGTGCGTGCGCTGCCGCCGTTTCGGACCGAACGGATCCTCGCCGCCAAGGTGAAACGGCTGCAGCATCTCGACGGCCGATCGGTCGCCACTCTGCGTGGTCCGGGCTCGGAATTCGATTCCTTCCGCGAATATGTGGCCGGTGACGATGTGCGGTCCATCGACTGGCGAGCCACGGCCCGCGCCACCGATGTGCTGGTACGCACCTGGCGTCCCGAACGCAACCGCCACGTGCTGATGTTGCTGGATACCGGCCGAATCAGCGCCGCCCGGCTCGGTGAGCAGACTCGGCTGGACACCGCCGTCGAGGCCGCGCTGCTGCTGGGCGGACTGGCGGCCGCGGCCGGGGATACCGTCGACCTGCTGGCCTTCGATCGCGAGATTCGCGCCGAAGTCCGGGGCGCACGCGGAAAGGCGGTGCAGCCCAAGCTGATGCACGCCCTCTCGGGCGTCGTGCCCGCGCTGCTGGATGCCGACACCCCGGCGATGGTCCGCACCGCGGTTCGCCACACCCGCCGCCGCAGCCTGGTGGTCTGGTTCACCAGTCTCGACGGGGCGATGGTCGAAGAGAATCTGCTGCCGGTACTCCCGGTGTTGAGCAGCCGGCACCGGGTGCTGCTGGTGTCGGTCACCGATCCGGAGATCGCGGCGACCGCGACCCGTCGCGATACCGCTGCCGAGGTCTATGCCGCCGCGGCCGCCGAACATCTGCTGACCGAACGCGCGATCGTGCGAGAAACCCTGCAGCGCCAGGGCATCGACGTGGTGGCCGCGGCGCCGGAGCGAGTCCCGGAGGCGCTGGCCGACGAGTACCTGGAACTGAAGCGGTCCGGAGCCCTCTGAGCGTTCACGATCCCGGCCGGACCACCGATGCGTACGGCTGCGCCGGCCCGGCGGGTGGCGCCCACTGCTGGGGCATCGGCCAGAAGGGCAGGCGGGGCGGCGGCAGAATACGGCGTTGCCGCTCCCCGATGACCGCACCGAGGATGTGCAGCGGCGGATATCCGGCCGGTGGCGCCACCCGCAGTTGATCGCACACCGCGATCACCAGCGCCGCACCGAGTTCCGCCTGCACCTGCGGGGTGAGCTGCGGGAAGCGGGTCAGATACCGCCGCACGGGCAGCGCGAGATCCTCGGTGAGACCGGACAGATCCAGCCGGCCCACCCAGTCGACCAGCCAGGGCGGGGCAGTGGCCAGCGCGGGCATGGGAATTCGCGCCCGATCCGATACCACGACGGTGCCGGCCAGGATGTCACCGACCCGGCGCGCCCGCGGCGAACAGAGCGAGGTGACCACCGCGACCAGACCGAACCCACCGAGATTCCAGAAATCGACGAGGGCGCCGGCGAGGCCGCGGGTCAGCGCGTGCCGGAAGTCGACGGGCCCGCCGTCGCTGCGCACCACGCGCAGGCCCAGCGCCAGTTTTCCCACGGTCCGCCCGCGCATCAGCGTTTCGCTGACGACCGGATAGCCGACGAGCACGGTCACCATCGTCACCAGCACGGCCACGTCGACCCACGCGCCGTCGGGTTCGAATCGGAACAACACGGCGAAGACGGCCGACAACAACAGCAGGCCGAGCACGAGTTGCAGCACCAGATCGATCGCGAAGGCCGCGGCCCGGGTGGGGATGCGCGCGATCGGCAACTGCAGGGAGACGGCCTCCCCGGTGGTGAAATCGGCCATGATCGCTCCAGTATCCCGAATCGGGCCCGTGCGAACTAGCCTTCGAGAGGACCGGGCGGACACAGGAGAATCGCCGCGATACCCAGCGCAGCTCATTGCGGCGATTCGGTCGGGTGCGGGTGTCCCGCAGGAGCACAGGAGGAGCCGATGGACGTCGACGCCTATTCGTTCGCGCAGCGGCGGCATTGGGATCGGCTCGACCGGCTGACCGCGCAGCGGCGGCTCAGCGGCGCCGAGGTCGACGAATTCGTGGCCCTGTACCGCCGCACCTCCCAGCAGCTGGCGCGGTTGCAATCACATTCGCCCGATCCGGAGTTGATCAACGGTCTGAGCGCGGTACTCGCGCGGGCCCGGGGACGGCTGCTGGGCGCGCGCACCGACACCTGGTCGCAGATCGGCTATTTCTTCACCCATCGGTTCCCCGCCGCGATGTATCGAGCGTGGCCGTGGTGGGCCTCGGTGGCGGCGGCGTTTCTGGCCGTCTCGGCCGGTATCGGCATCTGGGTGTCCGGCTCCGGTTCGGCGCGAAGGACTTTGGGGCTGCCGTCGAACGCGGAATCGCTGACAGCCCCCGGCGGCCGCTTCGAGTCCTATTACTCCGAACATCCCCACGACGCCTTCGCCGCACAGGTGTGGACCAACAACGCCTGGGTGTCGGCCATCGCGTTGTTCACCGGCATCCTGATTCTCCCGGCGGCCTATCTGCTGTTCATGAACGCACTGAACGTCGGAGTCTCCGCGGGGCTGATGGCGGATGCCGGTCGGCTCGACTCGTTCTTCGGATTCCTGCTCCCCCACGGCATGCTCGAGCTCACGGCCGTCTTCGTCGCCGGCGGCGCGGGGCTGAAACTGGGTTGGACGCTGATAGAGCCGGGGCGGTCGTCACGCGCCGAGGCGCTGGCCCGGCAGGGACGGGCGACGGCGACGATCGCACTCGGGCTGGTGGCGGTCCTATTGGTCTCGGGCCTGATCGAGGGTTTCGTCACACCCGCCGACTGGCCCGCGCCGGTGCGAATCGGTGTCGGGCTGGTTGCCGAGCTCGGATTTCTGGCCTACGTCTTCGGCCCGGGGCGCCGAGCGGTGCAGGAACGAGCGGCGTTGCGGTCCGCGACCGATGCGAGCGAGCGCATATCGAGCTAACGCCGGGGCGGGTTCTGCTGAGGCTGAGAAAATCCCTTGCGAGAGGGCGGGGATTCGAAGGATCATCGGAGTGCCGATTTGAGATCCACTGGCCGCAGCGAGTCCAGCTCAGCTGCGGCCAGCGTTACCGTCGACTCTACACAATCGTTATCCCTGCGCAACCTCCTGCACACTCCGTCTGCCCGGCCGTAACCGAGCCGAAACCCGCAGTCCGACAGCATCTCCGGAGACCATTCGCAAATACCTGGCGGGCGGTCGGAAATAACGGTCCCACGCATACCGCAACGCTCCGGTAGCCGGGATTTTTCTGCTAATTCGGCCGTTACTCGCGGTGCCGGATACCCGGACAGCGATGATTCCCCGGCGCGTCGCCTGCTGCTCACCTGTTGGTCATCACTGCAGGTCAGGGGCTCAATCGACCTGCGTCCGACCGGCTTTACCCACCTCACTCGGCCAGCAAACAAACTTCAAGTTTGTTACTGCCGGAGTTTCCAAGTCTGCTGTCAGGTAATTCTCAGATGGTTGCGTATGCGCTTCCATTGAATTGCGCAGTTATTTCGACAGCGAACTCGAACGGCGTTTTTTCACCGGTGATATCCGAAGCGAATAACGACCGGTCAACCGCCGAAAGTGCGGCGAAGATCACACCGGCACGCGCGTCCTCGCTCGAACCTGCGGGTATCCGACCTGCCGGACCGCGATACTGAGACCCATGACCGCCGAACAGCAACCCACTCCGGTCGTCACGCAGGCCGCGGAACGGTTCGAAATCAGCGTGGACGATCGGCTCGCCGGATTCACCGAATACCTCGACCACGACGGGCAGCGGATCTTCTACCACACCGAAATCGACTCCGACTTCGCCGGACGCGGCCTGGCCGGCGCCCTGGTCTCACAGGCACTGGACCGTACCCGCGAGGCCGGTTTGCGGATCGTGCCGATCTGCCCGTTCGTGGCCGGCTACATCCAGAAGCACGAGGAATTCGCCGACATCACCGACGCTGTCACGCAGGACGCCGTCGACTACGTGCGCACGCAGCGAGGCCGCTGACGACCGTCCCCGGAAACGATGCCGTCAGCGCACCCGGTCCGCGACCGGAACGTTCCACGCCTCGGGCAGATTGCGACTCGACACCTCGGCGATATCGCGCAATCGCCCGAGGGGAGTTCCCAAGCGGCTCAATTGGATAAGGCCCTGCGCGGTCATCACCACGGTGGCGCTGTAGGCGGCCAGGGTCGACGCGTCGAGTTCGGCGCCGGATTCCTCGGCGGCGCGGCGTAGCCGCTCCGCGACACCGCGTTCCATGGCGGCGGTGGTCCGATTCCCGATGCTGATCACTTCGGGCAGCCGCGAGCCGAGCTGGGCGATGCTGTTGAGCATCAGGCAACCACGCCGATCGGGCTGCGAGACGCAGTCGTCGATGATCGCCTCGAACAGCGCGCGCACCGCCGCCTGCGCCGAACCGGGAGCCGAGGTCACCACCTCCCGGACCAGGCGGGCACGGCCCTCGCAATAGCGTTCGAAGGCCGCGAGGAACAGTCCGCGCTTGCTGCGGTAGGCGGCGTAGATGCTGCCGTTTCCGATGCCACTGGCCCGCGAGACGTCCTCGACCGACGTCTGCTCGAAACCCTGCGACCAGAACAGTTCGGTGGCGGCGTCGAGCAAGGCCGATTCGTCGAACTGTCGTGGCCTCCCCATGGCGCCCACCGTATCAATCCCACTGCGACCCCGGCCACAAAGCTTGTTCTGGAGGCGTCACTCCAGAATGATGGCGGGATGGCCCTCGAACTCGCTCAACTACCGCGTCGGCGCGTAGGAATTCTGGTCTTCGACGGCGTCAAGATGCTCGACTTCACCGGTCCAGCGGAAGTGTTCGTCGAGGCCAACCAAGCCTGCCCTGGATACGAGGTCGTGCTGGTATCGGCGGACGGCGGCAGTGTGCAGACCTCGATCGGCGCCCGGATCGAATGCGCTGTCGCGGCAGCCGACGCGGGCGCCTTCGACACCGTCGTGATCCCGGGCAGTGAGCTGCCACCCTCGAAATTCGTCACACCCGAACTGCTCGCAGCGGCACGGCGACTGTCGTGGAACACCCGGCGTCTGGCATCGGTGTGCAGCGGCGCGTTCGTCCTCGCCGAACTGGGCCTGTTCGACGGACGCCGGGCCACCACGCACTGGAAGTTCGCCGCCCATCTGGCCCGGCGCTATCCCGCGATCGACGTGGCCGCCGACGACATCTACGTGCGTGACGGAAACCTCTACAGCTCGGCCGGAGTCACCGCCGGGGTCGACCTGGCGCTGGCGATGGTCGAGGAGGATTTCGGCCCCGACATCGCGCGCCGGATCGCCCAGCTCATGGTGGTGTACATGCAGCGCGCGGGCGGGCAGTCGCAGTTCTCGGCCTCGCTGTCGGGGCCGGCGCCGCGCAGCCCGCTGGTGCGCAAGGCCGTCGACCTCGTCTGCGCGAATCCGGCCTTCCCCCATACCGTTCGGACGCTGGCGGCACACGCCAACGTCAGTCCGCGCCATCTGACCAGACTGTTCCGCGCCGAATTGGAGCGCTCCCCCGCCGAGTACGTCGCCTTCATCCGCTTCGGGGTCGCCCGCGACATGCTGCATGCCGGCTTCGGAGTGACCGAGGCGGCGATGGCCGCGGGCTACGGCAGCAGTGAGGCGATGCGCCGCGCGTTCGTCGCCCGGCTCGGGATATCGCCCAGTAAATATCGGCGCCGGTTCCGCTCGACCGGTTCCGGCGAGACCCCCTTGGTCGCCGCCGTGTCTTGATCCGGTGTTTTCGCGTCCCGTAGCGAGGGGCGCGCCGCCCTCCGACCAGCGGAAACTGGTCGGGCGCCGCGTTGTTCGCAGCCGCACACCCGCTGAAAGGAAAAACCCGATGACCGGAAATCCGCTGGGCGTCTCCCTCGAGCCGGCCGCCCAGGAGTTCGTCGACGCGACCTCCCAGCCGCCGTTCCTCTATCAGCTGCCGCCCGAGGAGGGCCGCAAAGCCGTTGATTCGGTGCAGGATTCACCGATCGAGAAGCCGGCGATCGACGAGGAGTGGATCACCGTCGAGGGCGGGCCGACCGGGTCGGTGCGGGCTCGCATCGTCAAGCCGCAGGGTGTGACCGACATCCTGCCCGTCATCGTCTACACCCACGGCGCTGGCTGGGTGTTCGGCGATGCGCACACCCACGACCGGCTGGTACGCGATCTCGCCGTGGGCGTGCACGCGGCCGTCGTCTTCCCCGAATACGACCGCTCCCCCGAGGTGCGCTATCCGGTGGCCAACGAGCAGTCCTACCGCGTCGCGCAGTGGGTGCGCTCGAACGGCGCCGAGAAGGGGCTCGACACCACCCGCATCGCGATCGCCGGTGATTCGGTGGGCGGCAATATGGCCATCGCGCTGACACTGATGGCCAAGGAGCGGGGCGACGTCTCGTTCGTCCAGCAAGTGCTGTTCTATCCCGTCACCGACGCCAACTTCGATACGCCGTCGTACGAGCGGTTCGCCGAAGGCTACTTCCTGACTCGGGAAGGGATGCGGTGGTTCTGGGACCAGTACACGACCAGCGAAGCGGACCGCGCCCAGATCACGGCCTCGCCGCTGCGCGCCACCACCGAGCAGCTCGCCGGGCTGCCGCCGGCGCTGGTGATCACCGGTGAGGCCGACGTCCTGCGCGACGAGGGCGAGGCCTTCGCCGCCAAACTCCGCGACGCCGGCGTCCCCGTCGTCCAGACCCGTTACGGCGGCATCATCCACGATTTCGTCATGGTCAACTCCATGCACGACACCAACGCCGCGAAAGCAGCCGTCGCCCAGGCGGTTTCGGTGCTGCGGGCGGCCCTGTACCCGGCCTGACACACAAAAAGAAGAGCCGCAGATCGGATTCGATCTGCGGCTCTTCCTCTGTGGGCGAAGGGGGACTTGAACCCCCACGTCCCGAAGGACACTGGCACCTGAAGCCAGCGCGTCTGCCATTCCGCCACTCGCCCGAGCGACTGGAAGACAGTATCACGCGCTCGGTTCCGGCACGAAATCGCCTGCTCACGAGGGTTGCGGACGAGTATTTTCGGGTAATGGGAACCGTGGGTGGACGGTCGTGAGTTACAGGGGTGGAGGATCGTGGATATCATGCAGTGACCGTGTCCGTTCGACGACACGCCCTATCGGCATGTCGTGTCGCGGGATCGTGACGCCCGGACGACACAGACCGATCAGCTGACGTAGACATACAGCGTAGGCAACGAGGGCGGGCATCGAAGGGAGGCCGGTATGGGCATCGTCTCGCGTTTCGAGCGACGTCTGCAGGGCGCCGTCGGTGACGCCTTCGCCAGGGTCTTCGGCGGCAGCGTCGTTCCCCAGGAGGTGGAAGCGGCGCTGCAGCGCGAGGCCTCGGATCGCCTGAGCGAACTCGACGGCGGGCATCTGCTCGCCCCGAACGTCTACGTCATCACGGTCAACCCCACGGACCTGCAGGAACTCGACGCAGACCACGAGTTGACCACCCGCGCGTTCGCCAAGCATTTACAGGACTACATCCGCGATCAGGGGTGGCAGACCTACGGTGAAGTGCACGTCGAATTCGAGACATCCCCTACGCTGCACACCGGACAGTTCAGGACGCACGGCCGGGTCGACCCGGATGCGGGCCGCCGGAACCCCCCGGCGCCGCGCCGGCCGCCCGATCGACCTGGACGACCCCCACAACGACCCGCACACCCGCAACCAGGAGCTGGCCCCATGACGCAGAACTCAGGCTACGACCCCAGCCGAGAGCCCGCGGAGTCCGATCCACGCAACCGCGGGTACGCACCCCCGCCGGGGGGCCGCCCCGCGCCGCAATATCAGGACGACTACGGCCGGGGTGGCCAGTATCCCGGTGCCGGTGAGTACGCCGCGCCGGAATCGCAGCCTGCCTATGGCGACTATCAGCAGGGCGGCGGCGACTACCAGAACGGCTACGACTACCAGCAGGGCGGCGCGGGCTACCAGCAGGGCGGCGCGGCCTACGGTCAGCCGGGCTACGAGCAGGGCAGCTACGACCAGAGCAGTTACGACCAGGGTTACGGCCAGCAGGCCTATGCCGACCAGGGGTACGGCCAGCAGCAGGCGTACGAACAGGGCGGCTACGAGCAGAGCGGCTACGACCAGGGTTACGGCCAGCAGGGCTACGCCGACCAGGGGTACGGGCAACAGCAGGGCTACCCGGAGCAGAACTACGGTCAGCAGCCGGGCTACGGCCAGGCTCCCGGATACGACCAGGGTTACCAGGCTCAGAGCGGCTACGGCCAGCAGGGCTACGCCGACCCCGGCTATGCCGATCAGGGGTACGCGGACCAGGGCGGTTACGGCGCCGAGGATCAGGCCTACGGTCAGCAGCCGGCCTACGGACAGCAGGGCGGCTACGCAGCGGCCCCGCCGCCGGCGCGCGGGGGGTCCGGTTATTCGGCCACCCTGCACCTCGACGACGGCAGCGGCCGCACGTACCAGCTACGCGAGGGCAGCAACATCATCGGGCGTGGCCAGGACGCCCATTTCCGGCTTCCCGACACCGGGGTGTCCCGCCGCCACATCGAGGTGCGCTGGGACGGTCAGGTCGCGATGCTGTCGGATCTCGGTTCCACCAACGGGACGCTGGTCAACGGCTCGCCCGTCCAGGATTGGCAGCTCGCCGACGGAGATGTGATCCGGGCCGGGCATTCCGAGATCCTGATCCGAATCGTCTGATCCCGTAAGCTCGCCGGTGCAGGTCACGATGGGGCGCGAAAACCGCTCGCCCGTATCGTGATCGCAACCGGTCATCGGCCCTATTATGCTGCCAACATTCGCTCGGCAGCCGGGCCGTGCTGACCAGCACGCCGGTTGGGGGACGAAACGCCACTACGGGACCGGTCGAACAGGAGGTGGAGCGCCGTGCAGGGACTGATCCTGCAGTTGACCCGTGCGGGGTTCCTCTTGTTGTTGTGGCTGTTCGTGTGGGCGGTGCTTCGCACCTTGCGCAGCGACATCTACGCGGCATCAGGCATTCGGATCCAGCCCCGACCCACCCGAGGTTCGGTGGTGCTGCCATCCTTCAGCCGTGGCCAGAAGGGCGCCAAGTATCTAGTGGTGACTCAGGGTTCACTCGCCGGCACTCGGATCACGCTCGGCACCCAACCGGTGCTCATCGGGCGTGCAGACGACTCCACGCTGGTACTGACCGACGACTACGCCTCGACCCGGCATGCACGGTTATCGCCGCGCGGCGAGGACTGGTACGTCGAAGACTTAGGATCGACCAACGGGACCTACCTCGATCGAGCGAAGGTCACCACCCCCGTCCGAGTTCCGCTCGGCACCCCTGTCCGTGTCGGTAAGACTGTGATCGAGCTGCGATCGTGACTCAAGTTCTCCGCTACGCAGCGCGTAGCGACCGTGGTCTCGTCCGGGCGAACAACGAGGACTCCGTCTATGCCGGTGCACGCCTGCTGGCGCTCGCCGACGGCATGGGCGGGCACGCCGCCGGTGAGGTGGCCTCGCAGTTGATGATCGCCGCGCTGGCTCATCTCGACGACGACGAGCCCGGCGACGATCTGCTCGGCAAACTCGACCGGGCGATTCGCGAAGGCAACGCCGCGATCGCCGACCAGGTCGAGGAGGAACCCGAACTCGACGGTATGGGCACCACGCTCACCACCATCCTGTTCGCGGGCAAGAAGCTCGGCCTCGCCCATATCGGCGACTCCCGGGCCTATCTGCTCCGCAACGGCGAGCTCGCCCAGATCACCCGCGACGACACCTTCGTCCAGTCGCTGGTCGACGAGGGCCGGATCACCCCGGAGCAGGCCCACACCCATCCGCAGCGGTCACTGATCATGCGGGCACTCACCGGAAACGAGATCGAGCCGACGCTCATCGTCCGGGAAGCCCGCGCCGGTGACCGCTATCTGCTGTGTTCGGACGGCCTGTCCGACGTGGTGAGCGACGAGACCATCGCGAACACCCTGCGCGAGGGCAATACCGACGAGGCGGCCGACCGGCTCATCGAATTGGCCCTGCGCAGCGGCGGTCCCGACAATGTGACCGTCGTCGTCGCCGATGTGATCGATCTCGACTACGGCCAGAGCCACCCCATCGTCGCGGG
>NZ_LZMK01000129.1:0-1657 GCF_001665865.1 Nocardia sp. 852002-20019_SCH5090214
AGCGCGTTGTCGACCAGACCGATGAGGGTGCGGCGGGTGAGGGCGGCGATGGCGTCGGGGTTGGTGGCGGCGCGGATCAGCTGATTGGTGGCGGTGGCGGTGGCGAGGATTTCGATGCGCGCGGGTTCTGTGGTGACGAGGCAGGATGCGGCGCCGTCGCTGACGACGGAGTTGACTTGACGGAGCAAGCGCTGTTCGGGTGTGGTGCAGGCGTCGGTGGTCACCAGCAGCACAGTGCGGGCCTCGCCGGAAGCGACGAGGGTGCGGGCGAGATGTAAGGCGGTGCCGAAGTTGGCGCATTCGGCGGCCGAGACCCCGATCGGTGTGGCGTGGGTGAGACCGAAACGCTCACTCAGGTGCAGGAGTTCGGTGTTTTCGATCTGGCCGAACCCTATGGTGGAGGAGGCGAGCATGAGGATGTCGATCCTGGACGCCGGGATGGGGGATTGGTCGAGCGTTTCCGCGATGCACATTGCGGCCATGTCGATAGGTGAATTGCGGGCGTGCCGATAGCGAGAGAGTCCGACCTCGTGCAGGGCATCGAGCAGTCCTGGCTCGGCAGCGATGAGGTCTATTCCTGTGATCGGTCGCGGGTCCCCGGTGATGTGAGCCATCCCGGTCATGAAAACACGCATGATGTTCTGCCTTGGAAGGTGCTGTGACACGGACTGTTACTTGCATCCCGCGCTGGTGTTGCTGATGCCGTAGGCGACGACGATGGCGTGCGGGCTGCGGAATTCGCTGATCTGCAGCGAGATAGCGGCCGGATCGGGAGAACCGGTGTGCTGCAATAGAACAGGCTTGCCGGATGGGCGGCCATAGCTGACGGCGGTGGGGTGTGCCCGCCAGAGCTCGGCGAACTGCGGATCGGCGGCCAGGGTGCGCAGCAGGGCCCGAGCATGGTGGCTGTTGCGATATGGGCCGATGGCAGCGCGCAGCGCGGCGACGACATGTGGTGCTTCGTCATCCCAGTCGACGACCAGCTCGCGCGCGGACGGCTGGAAGAACCACAACGCTAGGTTGTTACCGGAGTGACGAAGTCCGGGAAGCGCGTCATACAGCCGGTCGCTGGCGGTGAGCACGGTCGCCAGGGGAGTGGTGTAGGCGCAGATGATGTGGGCGGAATCCAGATGGGCGAGATGGGCGTTGACTTCCGGTGTCGCGATCTGGTGCCGTAGGTCGTCGTCGGCCGGAAGCCGCCGGGGCGGGTTCCACAAGTCGTAGGTGTGGCGACGTTGAGCGGTGTCGAGGTCGTAGCCTTGCACGATGCTGGCCAGGGTGTCGATGGTGGGGAGGGACCGGCCGTGTTCGATCTTGAATAGGTAGGCCGTGCTGATCCGGGCGCGAGCGGCGGCGATCTCGCGTGACCAGCCTCGCTCTTGGCGTATCTGATCCAACCAGATGTGCAGGTTCGGCATGTCCACCTGTGCGGCTGCGCGGGCGCGTCGGGTAGGTCTGGGTGGGTGCCTGCCGTCTGTGTGGCCGCGTACTCGGTTCACCCGCCTGTCTCCGTCTCTCCCCGACGCCGTCTCGACCGGATCTGAAATATGAATATTCATAGAGTTCGCGCGTATTCGACGGTGACCGATCACTGGTGTTTCAATGCCGCTCGTTGGTGTCGGTGCGGTGGCGAGCGCTGAATTCTGCCCATGACATG
>NZ_LZMK01000130.1:0-67551 GCF_001665865.1 Nocardia sp. 852002-20019_SCH5090214
GGCCTCGGCCGCTGCAGTGTTGCGGACGCCCAGCGGGCTGCCGAGACGACCGCGGCACTGACCGCGGAGACGACCACCGGATAGCGCCCACGGCACGAGTCGCGGTGCCGGCGTCAGGGCCCTGACGCCGGCACCGCGGCCTCGCGTGGACGCCCGTCGCATCGCCGGTGTGCCGCAATATCGTTCGGCCCCAAGGATTCTCCCGCACATGCCCGGCGACCAGGGCATACCCCGAAGGAGCCGTCGGAATCCGGCGGATGCCACGCGGGAACCGGACAAAGGCCTTACTCTGATTGAGTCGGTGGAAGTGGGGTGATGCCGGGCGTGACCAACCGGGACTGCGAACCCGCATCGGTCCGTCGTCACCGTCTCTATGGCTTTGCTCGCCGAAAACGGCACTCACGTAACGCAACGTCGCGTCCCCTGTCGTGACCCCAGCCGCGCATCACAGACAGCGGCATTTTCGTACCTATAGCAGCTATCTTCTAGCTACGCTCTGTCTGTATGAACTTGCATCGAAACTTACTGTTTCCCTTGATGATTCAAGTACTACTGATAAACTGATTCCCCGTGCGCCGAGTTCGAGTTAACAAGCGGCTACGGAGGTTTCGGAGTTTGTCGTAGGGCATGCCATCCGGACTCGGTCCGGCAGCCGATCAGGCGCACCGTCCGTTCGTACGCAGTTCCAGGGAGTTGCTATGGGGAACAACGAAATTCCGCGCGTTCTGGTGGTAGGCGGCGGCCCCGCGGGGTCGACCGCAGCCGCACTGCTCGCACGGTCCGGAGTGCAGGTGACCCTCCTGGAGCGGGATACGTTCCCGCGCTATCACATCGGAGAATCACTGCTGGCCTCGTGCCTGTCCACGCTGCGGGTTTCCGGCGCCTACGACAGGGTCGCCGCGCACGGCTTCCAGATCAAACGCGGCGGCTACTTCCAATGGCAGAACGACACCTGGCTGCTGGACTGGTCCAAGCTCGTCGATGCCGAGGCATGGTCCTGGCAGGTCGACCGGGCCACCTTCGACGATCTCCTGCTGCGCAATGCCGCCGACCAGGGCGCGGAGGTCATCGAACAGGCGACCGTCAAGAACATCCTGTTCGACGGTGAGCGTCCGACCGCGGCAGAGTGGGTCAAGGCCGGCGACGACACCGTCCACACCGCCGAGTTCGATTTCCTCGTCGACGCCACCGGCCGAGATGGGTTGCTGGCCAAGCACTTCGGCATGCGTCGCCAACATCCGGCCTTCCGCAACGTGGCGATCTGGTCCTACTGGAAGGGCGCACACCTGCACCCGGACAGCCCGGAGGGCGCGATCAACGTGGTGTCGACCCAGGAGGGCGGCTGGTTCTGGAACATTCCGCTCGCCGACGGCCGTACCAGCGTCGGTTATGTGGTCTCGGCGCGGCTGGCCGCGGAGAAGCTGCGCGCGCACGATTCGCGCCAGTCGTACTACCTGGAGACCATCCGGGAGAGCAAGCCGATGTGCGAGATGCTCGAGGGCGCCGAGCAGATCGCCGACGTACGGGCCGAACAGGACTACTCCTACGTCGCCGACCGGTTCTGCGGACCCGGCTACGTCCTCGTCGGCGACGCGGCCTGCTTCCTGGATCCGTTGCTGTCCACCGGAGTTCACCTGGCGACCTATTCCGGGCTCGTGTCCGCGGCGGCGATCGCTACCACACTGCGCGGTGAGATGTCCGAAACCGATGCGCTGGCGTACTACGAGTACACCTACCGCCGCGGCTACACCCGGTTCCTCTCGCTGGTCTCACGGATGTACGAGCACTACATCGGCTCCGAGGAATACTTCGCGCACGCGCACAAGCTCACCGACGTCCACGACGGCGATTCGCCCGAGCAGTCGTTCACCCGGATCATGGCCGGCCTGACCGATGTCAGCGAGACCACGGGCGATCAGGACCGCACCGGCACCGAGGTCATCGTCGCCGAGGCGGAGCGTCTGCACACCGCCCCGGAGACCGACGGGGTCAACATCAAGTACATGGGCGGCCTGGATATGTCGCCGGTCTGGGACCACTGGCGCGATCCGCTGTCCGACACCACGATGGGCGAGATTCGCATCACCACGGAACCGGTGTTCGGCCTGACCACCCGCCCGCGCTCCGACGCCGAGCGCGAGGCTATGACTCTCCCGGTCCAACCGCCCCGCAAGGGTGCCGGCGCCGCTCTCTAGCGGTGACGTCACCAGGACTCCCGGTGCGAACCGAGACGTGGAGTCGACAGTGACCGTCACAGGATCCGTCCCAGGCCCGCTGAGCGAACCCACGCCCAGCGGGCCGGGTCCCCGGACGAACCCGGCCACGCAGATCGAGCGATTCCACCACCCCACGACCCGAACCCTGCTGTCGGGCACCGGCTTCACGACCACGGCGCTCGAACATATCCTCGGGACGACGCTGAGCGTGCACGTCCTGCGCCAGCAGCAGGTTCCGCCCCGAACACTGCCCACATTCATCGTCGACGAACTCCGGCTGCAGGATGCCGACGGCGCGCTGGTCCGGCGCTCCCGCCTGGTCACCCCCGCGCTGGCGACCGTCTCGCTCAATTACGTAGTGGCCGTGCCACAATCGGCTGCCGCCAGCGGCATCGACGATGTCCGGATGCCGATCGGCCACGGCTTGCTCACCCGCGGCCTACCCCAGCACCGCCGCCTGCTCTGGGCGGGCATCAGACGGTGGCCGGACGGCCGGCCCAGTGCGTCCAGGGCGTACATCATGACGCTCGGCCGCCGCCCCGTGTGCTACATCCGCGAAGTCTTCCATCCCGCGGTCGTCCCGCCCGCACACACGACGGGTCCGCTGCCGGAACCGGCTCTGCCGGATGATGTTTTCGAGGAGAACTGAGTGCCTGCTCCCACCATCACGGTCCTACTCGACTTGGTTCTCATCATGGCGGCCGCGCACCTGCTCGGATGGCTGGCCGAAAAGATCGGGCAGCCACCGGTCATCGGTGAGATCGCCGCCGGGATCCTGGCCGGTCCCACCGTCATCGGACACCACCTGTCCGCCACCCTGTTTCCCGAAGCCGGACGCTCGTATCTGACGCTGCTCGCCAATATCGGTGTGGCAGTGTTCATGTTCGTCGCCGGACTGGAACTCGATCGGGAGATATTCCGCGGCGCCCGGCGCTCGATCCCCGCGGTTTCCGCGGCGGCCTACGCGATTCCCTTCGCACTGGGCAGCGCGGTCGCGATCACCGTCCTGGCACGTCACACCACCGGGAATCGGTTGCACTTCGCGCTGTTCGTCGGCTGCGCGATGGCCGTGACCGCTTTTCCGGTACTGGCCCGAATCCTGCACGACCGCAATCTCGTTCGCACCGAGATCGGACAGCTCAGTCTGGCCTGCGCGGCGCTGGTCGACGTCGTGGCGTGGTCGGTCCTCGCCGTCGTCCTCGCCCTCGCGCACCCCGGTGGTGTCCAGTGGCGGCTCGTTCTGCTCCTACCGCTGGTCGGTCTGCTGTGGTGGTTCATCCGACCGTTGCTGGCCCGGATCTCGGAATCCGGCACCCAGCAGACGATGATCGTGCTCGGCGTGGGTGGGGCGCTCGGGCTCGCCGCGATCACCGAATGGATCGGATTGCATCTGATCTTCGGCGCTTTCGCCTTCGGTGTCATATTCCCGCGCGAACGCCGCCGGACGGTCGAGGCCGGTGTGCGAATCCTGTGCATCCTGCTGATGCCCGGCTTCTTCGTGATCGCCGGGCTGGCCGTGGATCTCGGCTCGGTCGACGCGACATCGATCGGCGAACTGATCGCGGTCATCGGGGTCGCGGTGGTGGGCAAAGTCGGCAGCGTCTATCTCGCAGGGCGGTTGACCGGGATGCAGTCGCGAGCGGCCGCCGCGGTGGCAGCGCTGCTCAACACCCGAGGTCTGACCGAGCTGGTGATTCTGAACGTGGGCCTGACCACCGGCCTCATCGGCACCCAGTTGTATTCACTGCTGGTGATAATGGCCCTGGTGACCACCGCGTCGACGGCGCCGATGCTCCGTCTGCTCGGCATATCTCGCGGCGACCGGCCGTCCCGTCCGCCGCACACACCGGACTCGGAGCGCGATCCGGACGCGGGCGCCGTGGCCGCGGCCGCGTCGCCCGATATGAGCGGAAAGCTCTGACCCACAAGCACATCCGATCGACTCCGGATGCGGGTGGCGGCACCCTACTCCCACGTTCGCAGACACCGTCGCCGCGTCGCTGCTATGTTGCTTGCGTGGGCGAACCGCCAGGCACCGTGAGCGCGACATGTGCCGCGCCCGCCGAGCTGTCGTCGAATTCCTGTTCCACCCGTCTGGAGTCCCGTCTTTGACCACACCACAGTCACCCCTTCCCGAGCCCTACATCACGGCGACCGGAATATGTCCCGTCCAGCACGGCTCGCCCTTCGATGCCGACGACGACCGATTCCCGATGTACACAGCCGAATTCGTCGCCGATCCACATGCCGCCTATCGAGAGATGCGACGGCAGTACCCCTCCCTCGTTCCCGTCGAGCTCGCCCCCGGTGTGCCTGCCACCCTGGTCATCGACTACGCCGTCGCGGTTCGCATCCTCAACGATCCGGACCACTTTCCCTCCGATCCGCGCACCTGGCAGAAAACCATTCCGCAGGATTCACCGGTGCGCCCGATGATGGAGTGGTATCCGGCAGCCCGGTACAACACCGGTGCGCCGCATGCCCGTTACCGCGCTCCGTCGGTCGCCGCGATCGACCACATCGACCTCCACAGCGTGCCCGCGATCGTGGAAAGGGTTGCCGTTCCGCTGGTCAACTCCTTCTGTGAGCAGGGATCCGCCGATCTCGTCATGCAGTACTCGTTCCCGCTGGTCCTCGAGGTCCTCAACCGGATGGTCGGCTGCCCGGCCGATATCGGGACCCGCGTCGCCAACGGCATGGCCGCCCGGTTCGACACCGTCAGAGGTCAACAGGGCATGGACATGCTCAAGGAAGCGCTGATGGAACTGATCGCGTTCCGGCGCGAGCAGCCGGGCGACGACGTCACCTCGCACCTGGCTCATCACCCGAACGGCCTCAACGACGTCGAGGTGTTCGCCCAGCTGATGTCCTTCTACGGCGCCGGCTTCGAGGCCCAGCGCAATCTCATCAACAACGCGCTGATGCTCATCCTCACCGATGAGCGATTCCGGTTCGGCGACATCCTCGGCCGCAACCTGTCCACCACCGACGCCCTCGACGAAATCCTGTTCAACGACCCGCCGATGGCCAACTTCTGCACCACCTATCCACGGCAGCCGATCATGATCGACGGTGTGTGGCTGCCCGCCGATCAGCCGGTCCTGATCAGCCTCGCGGCGTGCAACAACGATCCGAAGATCCGCGGCGAAGCCTCGAGCAGTATCGGCAACCGTTCGCATCTGGCCTGGAGCACCGGCCCGCACAGCTGCCCCGCCAAATCGGTGGCCTACCTGACGGTCCAGAACGCCATCGACCAGCTCTTCGACGCGCTGCCGGAAATTCAGTTGGCCGTCCCGGCCGCACAACTGGAATGGCGGCCCGGCCCGTTCCACCGGGCCCTGACCTCGTTGCCGGTCGTCTTCCCCAAATCGCCGCCCCTGCCCGTGATGTAGCCACCCTCATCGCCCGGCCCGGGCGACCGCCGCGACGGTCGCCGGGTCGGGTGGCGACTCGCCCATTCGGGTCGGGTCGTTCTAGATGGGAAGTTGTGATCTCCGGGACGGGCTCTGCTATCTTCTCTGCAGTGCCTCACGCACCGGCCGGTGTAGTTTAGTGGTAGAACATCAGCTTCCCAAGCTGAGAGTGCGGGTTCGATTCCCGTCACCGGCTCCAGCAAGAAACCCCAGTCTACCAGGGGTTATACCCGGAACGGTAGTTCGGGAGAATGGGGTACTGTACCCCATCCTGTACCCAATAGACGTCCACACGAAAACGGACGTGTTCGGAACGACCAGGCACGGAACAATCTCGCTGGATGGTTGCTACCAACCCTCGCAGTCGACGGAACAGCCTCGATCTTCGTTCTCATCATCGCCATCCTCGCAGCATTTCCTGCGGCTTCAGCGCGCGCCGACGCTCTTTTGTGCGCCAGCGGATCGGGATGCCGCGCTGTTGCATTGCACCCGTCTCCGGTGGCCGCCCCTGCCGGCGTACACGCGGTCGGGCGGATAGACGCCGCATTGAATGATTCCAACCGCGCCCGCACGATCATGGTGTCGGCGTGGTATCCGACTGCCAGGCGGGCCGTTCCGGCGCCCTACGTGCCCGCTGTCGGGCCTGTAGTGCAGTCGCAGATAGCGACCGTGGCCGCGAGTTGGATGCACGCCACAGCGGCAGCGGTGAGGATGATCGGGGCGCAAGCTGACGCCACCGAGGGTGCGGCCGTGGTGGGCGACCGGTTGCCTGTCGTCGTCGTCTCGCCCGGAATGGGAACGCCGCGTTGGATCCTGTCGGGATTGGCGGGCGAGCTGGCGTCGCGGGGATACGTCGTGATCGTTATCGATCACACAGGCGAGAGTCCGGGTGTTCAGTTCCCTGACGGCAGTGTGGTGTTCGGGGATGCACCGACTGTGTCCGACGACTACATGCGCACCCAGTTGGCTGCCAGGATCGCGGACACGCGGCTCACGCTCGACCGTCTCGCCGCGCTCCCGATCGTCGGCGCGCACCTCGACCTCGACCGGATCGCGCTCGCTGGGCATTCCTACGGCGGAACCACGGCAGTGCAGACGATGGCCGCCGATCCGCGGGTCAAGGCCGTGGTCGTGCTCGACGGGCCCGCCGGATGGGACAACGTCGCTACCGCGCCGACCGTGAATGGTCCTGTGCTGCTAGTCGATCTGACGGGCGTGTGGACATCGAGTTGGAATGGCTTCCACGACAGCCGCTTCGAGTCCGTCGAGGTGTCGGGCGCTGGCCACTACTCGGCGAGCGACCTGTGTGCCTTCGACGATGAGGAAGACGTGTGCGGCACGCTGCCCGCTGATCAGGCCGCGACCGTGACCCGAGGAGTAGTGGGTGCGTGGCTCGACTGCCAGTTGCGCGGTATGGAAACGCCGCGATTCACCGCACCTGTGATCAGTTGGCGCACCTAACGATTCCCTAATTGCTCCGCGCGTCTCGGCAACACGCCGCTCCCGCGGTAACGACTCTCAGCCTCTCCACAGAAATCCACTCGCAACCCGAGATGAGGAGTACCCAAAATGAGCACGCCCTACCCGCAGCAGCAGCCCCCATATCCGCCCCAGCCTCCGCAGCCTCCGCAGAAGAAGCGCAAGGTGTGGCCGTGGGTGCTGCTCGCCGTCGTGATCCTGTTCTTCGGTGGCTGTTTCGCCATCGTCGGCACTGCCGGCAAGAAGGTCAGCGATGCCGTAGATCAGGCTTCGTCGTCGATCGCGTCAGCTGCCAGTCAGACCCACGCTCCCGGCGAGGCTGCCGGTCCTGCGCCTGCTGCGCCGCCGCCGCTGACAGCGAAGCCCAACACTGGCAAGGGCAAGACGGTTGTGTATGAGGTGATCTCGGATGCGGACACGCTGAACAACGTGTCGTACTTCGACGAAAACTCCGACATGAAGCAGGAGATCTCGCCGTCAGCGCCGTGGAACAAGACTCTGGTCAACACGTCGACCGTCGTTATCGCCGGTCTCGGCGCGCAGACGACAGGCACATCGGTCACATGCCGAATCACGGTCGACGGCAAGGTGAAAGACGAAAAGACCTCGACCGGCAAGTATGCGGTCGTGAACTGCACAGCACCGTCGTTCTAGACGCTGCGTAGCGAAGGGGACGTCCGCGGTGGACGTCCCCTTCATGCTGTCTGGTGCTTGGCGAGCGCGTGGTTGATCAATGCGCGGGCCGCATCGCCAGTCGCAGCCTGGGCAGCCAAAAGTTCGAATGCGCGTGCGTAGACCGCTATTTCTTGTGGCTGTGTGATCGTGAGTTCGGCAGTGATCGCTTCGACAGTCACCATGCGGCTGTCGAAGATGACGAAGTTCGTCGTCTGCATCGGCGGACCAGACCGGGCGGGGATGATGCCCAGCAGTACGCGAGAGAGCCCCTGAACGGCCAGCAGGCGGTCCATCTGTCCCACCATGACAGAAGGGCTACCAACGGTGGTGTAGAGGGCTTGTTCGGCGATCAGGACATGGAACTTGCGGTCGCCGCGGTAGAGGAACTGTTGCCGCTCTAAGCGTTTGGCTACCGCGTCGTCGATGTCGTCGGGCAGCCGGTAGAAGTCGACGACGTGCCGGAGAATCGCTTCGGCGTAGTCGGCGGTTTGCAGGATGCCAGGGATGATCGCGGGCTGGTAGATCCGCATCCGCGTCGACCGCTCAGCGAGTCGGACCGACTTCTGCTGTCCGCGCTTGAGCCCTGCCGCGTGCTGGCGCCGGTACTCCATGTAGGCGGCGTCGATGTTGTGGACAGTGGCGAGGAGATCGTCGAGCTGATCATTCGCGCCTGTGTGCTCCACGTAGGCGCGAATGTCAGCGTCGGAGGGCTTGATACGCCCGTATTCGATCTTGGAGACCTTCGATTCATGCCACCCGGACACTCGGGCGAGGTCGCGGCCAGAGACACCAGCCCTGCGGCGGATCTCTCTGAGCCGCTGCCCGAGTGCCTTCCGGGCTTCATGAACGCTGTCGGTCACTTGTGACTGTTTACCGCACGGTCGGCCACGTACTGCACGTACGGCGTCGCCGAGGGCCACAGGTGGTTCTTCGCCCACCTGCACCGCCGGATCACCACAGGATCGGTACTCAGCGCGGCCGTGCCGGTTGAGCGCCCGTCCGCGTCGAACAGGTTGAACACCACCCGGTCGTCATCGAACAGCCAGAAGTCGTCGCCAGGAACGTCATTGCCGGCGTCCTGGCGTGCGAGATAGCGGATGTCCTCGCCTGCGTCGGTGTTCAGTTCGGCGAGTGCGAGCAGCCAACGCTGATAGTCGCAGTCCGGATCCGTGACGACGCGAAGACGAGTGACCGCGACACCGCGGTCTGTCGTCGCGCGCATGAGGTCAGACCACGGCTGGAACCAAGCGTGGTCGTCTGGCTCGCCGGCGAGGTACTTCCGCAAGGGTTCGGACTCGGTAGGAACCGCGTAGGTGTCGCGGAGTTCCAGGTGAAACGCTTCTCGCCGGCACTGCCCGAACAACTCAGGCCACGGGTCACCCTTGAGCAGCTGCACCGTAGAACGTCCTCTCACACTTGGGGACCTCGATCGCGGTTTCGTCGGCTGCAAGTTCGAGCTGACTCAACACGTCGGAGTCCACGACGGGCCGCCCCGTGACCGTGAAGGTGCCACGCCCGGTGTCGGTCAGCGTGGCGCCGATGAAGGTTCGCGGTTCCGCGAATCCGGTCAGCAGGTGCGGGATCTCGACGGTTCCCGGACTATCGGTCACCCACCCCTGTACGACGAAAGAGTCCTGGTCAGTGGCGTACAGAGTCGGGCAATCGTTGGATCCGGACCCACCTTTGCCGAGGAATGTTAGGCGCATCGCATTGCTCCCTGTCCAGCAGTGTGCACGGACTTTCCGCACTGATATTCATGATCCCCTGAACTTTCGGACACGTCAGGCTGATCGCTGAATATGAGCAAGTTTGTGCACACTCCTGGATCTGGCGCCGTCCGGTTTTCTACCGTCGAGCCAGGTGCAGCGCTTTTCCGCCGCACCGCATCCCTGCATCGACGAGCAAGGGGGCTTGCATGGCTACAAGTCGGACCGCCGAGACCGCGGTGCTGAATGTGCTGGCACCCGGTGGCCTACTCACACTCGAACAAGTTGCGGCACAGGCGCATCTGACCGGTCGGGCGACACGCCGCACACTGGGGCGTCTGATGGCCCGCGGCTTGATCGGCCTGGCGTACCACTCCCGCTGGACAATCACCCAGCAGGGCGTTCGTGTGACTGGTGGAAGACAGTGAGAGCGCGACCGACCGCGCTGGGCTGGATCGCGGATGAGGTGAGTGAAGCCCCGGAATGGGATGCGGCGCAATTGCAGCGGCTAGCAAGGCATCTGGGTTACGCGATGGTGTGGCCGGCCGCGAGTCTGCTCGCGCTCCCGGACCTTGTGCGTGAAGCCGATGTCGATGCGGTGTTGACGCCGTCGACCGAGCACATCGACGCGCTCACCCTGAATGCGGTGATGGCGGTCGCGGATGTGGAGACAGTGTTGCCGCGGCTGTCGTTCGCGAAATGGCCAGACTTCAACCTACGGAAGGGGTTAGGGTGCTCGATCTTCTGATCGTCGTGCTTCCGCTGTCGGTGGCCATCTATATCGGGATCGTGCGGTGGCCGCAGCGTAAGCCCCGGCAGCGCGGCGTCTCGAAGGGTCGCATTTCAAATGCGACCCCTCCGAAGTGACAGACATCTTGTCCGTCACATGGCCTGACCTGCGGGGCTCTACCCTCGAAGAACTGCGGAGTATCTGACCTGCGGATTTAGGTCGCATCCCGAATGCGACCACAGTTGAGAGTTCCTTCGGGAAACTCTCAAATCTTGAGCCCGACACGATGTCGGTCTCACTCAGTCGAGTGAAAAGCCAATTCCTACGCGACCGCGTAAGAACCTCGTCCGACCGCGAGGAGGAAGGAGGCGCCACACGGTAAGGCACAATCGGATACAGACGCCGCCCGCCGCTCCACAAGCAGGTCGGGCGGCGTCGCCATCTCTCGGGCGTCCAAGAAAGTGCAGGTCAGGTGCTACCCGAATTTGGGTACCCTCCTGAACAGGGGATCCGGAAGCTGCGTTGTGACCATCACAACGCAGCTTCCGCGCCAACCGTGGAGAAATTCTCCACGGTTGCCTCGCGCCTGGACTTTCGGGGGGATCCCCCAAAATTGCAGGTCAGGGCATACACGAATTCGTGTACCCCCAACCGTTACCCAGAGGGATACGGTTCTCGCGAATACCGTCCGCCAGACGGAGGGTATTCACTCCCGCCAGCCCAGGCCGCGACGCAGCCGTTGTGGTGATAACAACGACTGGAAGTAATACGGATTTCGTACTAGAAGGCTGGTGGGCAGTTGGGGTGCTCAACACCTCAACTGGTCGGGTCCGACATGCGAAACGTCAGGCTTTTCACGTACAGGCGTGAAATGCGCTTTCCGAGCCGTCGGAGCCAGCAAGGTCCCGAAGGCGGGCGGACTCGATCGCGCGCATCTGCCGACGGAACCCCTGAACGCGATCAGCGTCGTATCCGCCGGCGGGATGCCGTGTCTGGTCACTCGTGTACAGCTTCACGCTCCAGCCCGCCCTTCCAGTCGTTCGCTCCGCTGTCGACGTATCACCGGCAGTAGCGCCCCGCGGATGATGGCCTTCTGTCGGTCAGTGAGCGGCGGCGCGGAGGCCAGTTGCCTAGCAATCCACTCCTCTTTGCGCGCTTCGTAATTCGACGATCGATGGGAACTCAAGCCATCACCTCGCTTCGGTCCGAAAGCCCAATATGCAAATCCACATATTGGCACTGACCAGCAACTTTACGGGATCGCGTAAAGTTTCCGCCCGACCGCAGGTCGCAGGGGTCGGCAACACTGCCGACCCTTGCGACCAGCTGATGTAAGTCTGGCTTAGGGCAGCTTCGGTTTCGTACTAGATCATGCGGCGTCGATCTGCAGGTAGGTGCCGGCGGCGGCCAGGGTGTTGCCGCTGCCGAACGAGGCGGCCACCCGCATATCGAGCGTGTCGGCGGCCCCGACCGCGACACCGGCGATATCGAGGGTGATCGTGCCTGTCGTTGCGAGCGTTGCCGACTTGATCTGTACGCCGTTCAGGTAGATGTAGCCCGTGATCGTCGCAGCGAACGAGTTGCCCGAAATCGCCATGCGTGCAGTCACGTTCACGGTGCCCGCTCGGTCGACGACAAGTGCGTTGCTGGTGATCGTCGTGGCCGGATATCCGGCGTCCGCCGTCCACGTCGGCACGATCGTCGGCGTCGACGCGGTGACCGACATGGTGCCTGACTTGTTCATCTTCTGCGACGACGGCGGCAGCGCGCCGCCGCCCATGACTGTGATGGCCGGCATCAGCGAGTCACCGCCAGAATCTCGACCACCAGACCGTTGCCGGGTGTGGTGTCGACACCGGTGATGTACGGCAACAGCACGTCACCGGCATCGAAATCCCATGTGCCGGTATTGGTTGCGTTCGCCCCGCCCGCTGTCTGGTCAGCGACAGCGATAGTCTTCGACGTGCCGGTGACGGTGCTGCCGTTCTTGCGCAACTCGACCACGAGGCTTCCCGAAGCGCCAGCAGTGTTGCCGCGGTAGCGGACCTGCGTGGCCCGGATGTTGCGCTCCAGTTTGATGCCCTGCGGTGCGACGTTGCCGCCACCGACCGCACGCGCGGTACCGCCGGTGGTGTGCACGTAATAGATGTCGTACACCTGCCCTGCGGCCGTCGGCGTGCGAGCATCGGACAAGCGAGAATCGTTGCCCTCACACGCTGTGCCAGCGGCAGTGCCGATCGCGAGATTGCTTGTGCCGGCGCCGATCGCGGACCGGGCGTTGGCCTGGCTCGACGCGGTCAGCACGTTGCGGCCGATGGTCGTCGAATCGCTGATGTCGGCGGCTACGTGTGAATGCACGACCGGAGCCTTGCCAGCGAGACCGGGCACGGTGGGGCTGGCAGCAGTGCCGGCGAGGTCGCCGGTCAACTGGATGATGCCCTTGACACTCGACGTCGCGTCGGGCGCTGCCGGGCCAGTGTTGCCCGTATCGCCCTTCGGGAGGACAGCGTCAAGGGTGAAGTTGGGGCCGCCGGTGATGGTGATCGACGCCGGATCGCCAGGCGCGCCGGTGGTTACCGTGCCGACGGTCAAGCCGAAACTGTCGACCGCATCTTGCGCTTCAGTCGCATACGTGGATGCAGCGGTTGCGCTGGAGGCAGCAGCAGTTGCAGCGCTGGTGGCTGCCGCGATCTGCGGGACCGTGACTGGGTCGAGGTGGTCGCCGTTGTCCAGCACGAACACCAGGTCATCGCCGACGAGTGTCACATCGACGATGGACAGGCCACGAACGACGGCCTCACCGTTGGATGCCGGGACCGGCGAAACCTCCGTCAGGTCAACGAGTCCCACCGAATCAACGTCCGGGTGCGCCGGATCCGGGCCCGGAATGTATTCGGGCAACTCGAAACTGAACGGCGCCATCTCGACCTTTTCGCCCTCGTAGTAGAGGTCGAACGTGGCTTTCCACGTCCACGCGGTCGGATTGGTTTGAGCGTTGGGGGCGACCAGCTTCACGCCACGCCCACCACGCCACGTCAGATACCCGAACTCGTCGAGTTGGCATTCGTAATACTTCGGCAACTGCACATAGGTCGCCGGATCTGGTGACGCGTTGGGCACCAACACCTTCGGCGCGCCCGCCGTGAAGGTCACCGTACCGGTCAACGGCACGAATTCCGGAGTGTCATCGATATCGGGACCGTCGGCGATATTGGCCAGGAAGCGACCCACAACACGCCCGTATGCAAGCGGGGGAAGACTTGCCACTACAGATCCTCCTCCAGCTCAGGCGGCATGACAACAGGGTTCGGTGGCGGGTTCTGTCCCGCACGGGTCAACAGATCGGTGAGTTGATCGATGTAGCGCTGAAGCGCCCGGATCACGCGAGCAGCCGCCCGGAACTTGCCACGCTCGGCGGCCATCTGGGTTTCGAGTTCGGCTACGCGGCTCTGCAATTCGCTGACCTTTTTGGCCTGCCACGCCGTGAACGCGCCGATGATGCCGACAATCGCGACACCGATTGCTTGAATCAATTCGGGGGTCATCGAACCCCCACAGTGATTGGGTCAGCCATGCTGTTTGGCCTCCTCGATCTTGTTGCGGATCCGGTCGACCAGCCCGGCATAGGCTTCGGACTTCGTAGCGCCGGTGAACGCGATACCGCGGTGATGCGCCGCGACCCAGGTGCCGTCCTGCTGCTGTTTCGTCTCGATGTGCTCGATATCCCAGAACGCTTCGGGGTCGATGACCGGCCACTCGCCGTTCTCGTCGCGCTCGTAATGAAGACCGGTGTCGAATGGGTCGGTCAGACCGCCCGGCGTGGGCGCCCAACGGATCCGCTCACGCTCGGGTTGCTGCGCCCAGCCGCGGTCGACCAGGTATTGCGCGAGCCGCGCTGCCTGCGGGATACGCGCGACAGCAGGCTCCGCGATCTTGCGACCGCTCGGGGTGCGCCACTCGGGCAGATGCACCACGGTCAATTCCTCGATCAGGCGCCGCACTTCCGGATCGACCTCGGGCACGTCACCGGGATCGGGAAGCTTGCCCTCCTGCGCCAAGCGCATGAACTGGAGAAACTTCGGTGTGACGCGTGCACCGTCGGAGTCGATGTAGTCGCCGTTCTTGGCGGCTTCCTGCATCGCTTGGCGTTCGGCGCGTTCGCGGCCAATCTTGGTGACGATCTCGTCGACGATCTCCTGAGCGTCGTCGCTCACTGGTCCTCCAAAGGCTGCGCCATGATCACGAGTTGAGCGCCGCCGGCATCGAGGGTGTAGTTACCGGTGCCGACGACACGACGCGCGAGCACGTAAAGAGTGATGGTCTGATTTGGTTGCACCACAGCCGAAGTCGAGCCCGGAGTGATCGGGTAGTCAAACCTCGGATACAGCTGCACCTGTGTGTTGTTCGCCGCGCCGAGACCGCCGCCGTAGCCGATGAGCGGGCCGTCAACCGCGGACATGCGCACTTCGATGTCGACGCGGGTGTCACCCAAGGATGCGACGTGGGTCAGCAGGCCCACCGAGCCCGACAGCACGATCGGCCGCCATGCGACAGGCTGGCTCGGGATTGTCATCGTGGCAATGGTTTTCGGGCTGGTGTTCAGGTTGGATCCGGCGGTGAACTGTCCGGAGGCGATGGCCCACGGGCCCGCGAGACGCGGATTGGGTACCGGCCCCCACAGCGACGATGTCGAGTTCCACTCAAGAACGGCGTCCTGTTTGGCGCTGCTCAAGTCGCCCACGTCGGCGGCGTCGGAGATCGCGCCAGCCTCGCCGGGGTCGCCCTGGTCGCCGGTCGCACCGCGCGGGAAGGTGATCGACAGCGCCTGATTCGGTGCGGTGCCGGACAATGCCGCTGCCGCCGAACTGCCGGTAGCGCCGGCGATGCCGGTGCCCGTGAGCGTGGTCGGTGGGCCCTGCTTGCCGAGAGCGCCGAAAGCGTTCACGCTGCGGATCCACTCCATACCGGTCCACAGGTACAAGGCGTTCTCGTCCACAGCGCGCCACGCTTTGCGGGCGTCGGTGGTGTCGAGATCCAGCGCGGCCAGATCGGCGAAGGTGGCGGCGTCGCCCTGCCAGGTGAACAGATACGACGGGCCGCCTTGGGGGCCCGGATCGCCAGGCGGGCCCTGGCGGATCTGGACCAGCACTTCACGGCCGACCAGCTCGAACGAATTGACCGTGACCGGCAACCCGACCATGTCGGGAACGCCGCGCATCGTCACAGTGACGTCGGCGTCGAAGACGGTTGTCATGGTGCTCCCGTCACCGGCACCGCCCACACAGCAGCGTGTGCGCCGGTCCGGGTGTAGTAATAGGCGCCCGTTCCTACGGAGCGGCGCAACACGAGGTAGATGGCGGCAGCAGAGCCAGCGGCGATGACTCCCACGCTCGATGCCGGTGTCATGGCGGAGGTCTGGAACTGAGGAGTCAACCGGTTGATCCAGTCCAAGCCCCACGCGAAGCCGGGACCTTGGGCAACGATCTGCCCGGAGGCCGAACCGATGTGTGCTTCCAAGTCGACGAGAACCGAGCCGTCGTTTGCCGCGGTCCGCACGAGCGCACCGCCGGTCACCAGGGGCCGCCAGGCGACGTCTTGCGCGGGCACGTTGACGACACAAATGGTGTTCGGGGATGTGGTGACATTCGACTGAGAAGCGGCGAACCCGGAAGTGCCGTCCCAGGCTTGGTTTTCCACCACCGTCCACGGTCCACGCCAGCCGGGGTTGCCCTGCGGGGTCCACTTGCTGGTCGTGGAATTCCACACCGGTACGGCACCATTGGCGGTTCCGCCGCTGTTGTCGTAGTCGCTGGCCTGCCGCAGTGGCCCAGGCGAGCCGATCGGGCCCTTCTGCCCCTTCACACCGCGCGGCACAACGAGGTTGAGAGTCTGATTCGGCGGGCTGCCGGTGACGGTGGCGACGAGGTCGGAACCGACCGCACCGGTGGTGACGGTGCCGATGGTGAGGGTGTTCGGGGTGCCGTCGGGTCCTCGTCCGCCGATCGCTTCGGTGAAGTTGTCCCACGAACTACCGTTCCAGTAGGCGATAGTGTTGGTCGACAACACCCGCCACGCCTTACCCGCCTGCGCCGCACCGAGTTTCGGCGCAAGTGCTTGCAGCGCGGCTTGGTCGGCGATATCGCCTTCATAGCGCCACGGATACGCGTCCGGGCCGGTGATCCCGGTATCGCCCTGCGATCCCACCGGCATTTCCAGCGCCCCATCAGCGGGGGTGGCTTGCATCGACTGCGCGATGTCGCCGGCGCCGATGCCCTCATCGATGCCACGTATCAACGCCTTGTCGAAATAGTCGCCTACAGTTGACAATTCGGTCTCCTAGACGGGCATGGCCCACACGACCAGCGAGGCACCGGATTGCCGGTAGCCGATCTTGGCGGTGCTGCTCGCCGACCCGACCCGCTCGACGGTGACCACGATCGACGCGGAC
The DNA here is from genome assembly GCF_001665865.1 of Nocardia sp. 852002-20019_SCH5090214. NCBI lineage: Bacteria > Bacillati > Actinomycetota > Actinomycetes > Mycobacteriales > Nocardiaceae > Nocardia > Nocardia sp. 852002-20019_SCH5090214. Next base: position 16,668 of record NZ_LZMK01000130.1, read on the forward strand.
TGGTAGGCGGGGACGGTGGCGTAAGTGCTGGACGGGGACAGGGGTTTGGTGCCCTCGTCGCCGTAGGTCGGGTTCAGGGCAAGGGGGTTGTATGAGCCGTCGATTCGGGCGCCCGCTGCGGTGGCGAGCATGATGCCGTTCGAGTTGTTGAGCCGCGCGTAGGCGACAGCGTTCGTGCTCGATACCAGCTGGCAATAGATGGCCAGATGCCCATACACAACCGGCCGCCACTGGAACGGCAACGCCGGCAGGGTGAAGGTTCCGGCGATCAGCTTGTCGGTGGCCACTTCCTGATCGGCGGCGAAGTCGGTGCCCCACCACGACCAGGGGCCGAAGCCTCCTGGAGGTGGCTGGACACGCCACTTCTTCGCGCCCAGGTTGTAGGCGAGCACGCTGCCCTGAGTCGGGCCTGTCGAGTCGTCGTAGTCGGTGGCGTCCGAGATCGCACCAGAAGCGCCAGCCGGACCCGGTATGCCTTGCAGACCGGCAGGGACCGTCACGGCCACAGCCAGATCGGGGCCACTGCCGGTTACCTTGACCGCGGGAACGGTCAGCGCCGGATCGTGCAGCGTTGTTGTGGTGATCGTTGTCGCTGGCGCGTTAGAGCCCTGGTCGCCGACAGCGTCGGGGGAATGCACCCACGACGTGCCGGTCCAGAAGTCCATGCCGTTGTCGTCGAGGCGATGCCACCACTTGCCGCGATCGTCGGCGCCGAGCCCGGTGGGGCGGGCACCTGCGTTGGCGATGGTGCCTACCTTGATGAACGGAGCCTGTGCCGAGCCGCGGTCACCGATCGGACCGTCGGGGCCGTCCGGCAGCGGCAGCGCCGCCGAATCGGCGTCCGGGGTCACGGTGGCGGTCAGTACCGGCAGACCGTTGATGTCGACGTCGCGGTCGACGCTGATGTGCGCCGGGAAACTGGTATCGGTCAACGCTTTCGTCCTGTCAGAAAATCAGCAAATCGAGATCGGCGCCGACATCGGTGGAAATGTCATGAATGGCTTGCGCCATCTTCTGCATCCTCGCCCACGCCTTGATCATCGAATCTTCGTCGTCGGCGCCATCACCAATTTGCAGTTCCCAACGCGCACCCTTTTGGCGGTCGTCTGTGAATGTCATTTCGGTGATGTAGTCGGTGAATAATTGATCGCCGACCTGGAATCCGATCTGATCACCGAGAGTGAAGTCTTTGCCGATCAAATACGGGGCGCCGTCGCCGACGGATACCTTTTTGCTCACATAGCCGCGGCTGTCATGCAAGCCTTTACGGCCGGCCATTACGCCATCGAGGGTCGCGGCTTTGCTGCTGTTGGTGACGACAAGTTCGTTGAACGCGAACGGTCCCGCACGCTGCGTGCGTTCCTGGTCTTCCCACACCCACCAGGCCAGGAACACGTCGTCGAGCTGGCCTTGGTACAGGCTGTCCAAGCCGGGCACGCCGATCAAAAGACCGAGCCAGGCCAGCAGATTCTTCATCGCAATTTCGATGCCGGCATTCACCCAGCCGGGCGATTTGCCGCCGACAATGACTTTCGTCGCAGTCGGTTTATGAACCGCTAGCTCGGATTCGCCGATACCCGAATACTCACCTTCGAGATACCACACATGCGGCAGCCCACGGAAAGTGCCCAGAGGGCCCGAATAGCCGTAGACCGATTCATACTCGGATTGGGCATTGAAATCCGGATACCGGACGAGTGTGGTGTCATCTACGAATTCTTCGATGAATTTCACGACGCCGTCGAACATCGTGCCGCTCGGGCCCACCGATCCCGATTTGTCCTCGGTGCCGATGACAACCGTCGGGCGATCGAGATAGTAATACTCCGGGGCCGGTTGTTCGTCGCCGTCCTCGGGCAGGAAGAACCGAGCCGTCAGCATCACACCGGTGCCGTCGAGCAAAGGTTCGAACAGCTGATCGGCCATGTCGAAACGCGCCGATGCCGCACGCCACACGCTGGTATCGGTGGGGATCCACACCGGAACCAGAGCGATAGGCCACAACGCGCCGGTCTGCGCCCACTCCGGGGCATCCAGCCAGTTCGCCGGCAGCGACCACAACGGCATCTGCAACCGGATCAGGTTGCACGCCAGATAGATTGCGATCAGAGATTGCAGCGGGGCCGCCAGCACCATGTGGCGCGGGAACTGCGCCAAGAACGGAGCAAACGGACTGGCCCACAACGCAATCGCGGCGATGACCTGCCAGACGTGGATGGCCTCGATGTCGACGGTCTCGACGCCGTTCTCGTCGCGGATCAACGCAGCACGGGTGACGAAGCCGTCCCACCGATACGCGGCCGTGGTGACCGTGATCGGGATCGTGGCGTCGGCGCCGTCGGGGTTCTTGAAGAAGTGGTCGAAATGAACCATGTCGGCCCTGGGGACCGACATCTTCAACCCGCCGGCGGCGTTCTTCTTGATCGAGAATTCGAGCGAGGTATACGCGCCCTCTTCGCCGACCTCCTGAAGAAACTTGTCGTAGTAGCGGACCAGCGCCGTCTGATCGGTCCGATACGCCTGGTCAGCGAGTTCGAGAGCATCCATGCGCCGCGCTTCGGCGGCGTCGTTCCACGCCGCCATCAGAACGGCCTCGACGATCTCGGCGACACGTCGACCCGCACCGAGGAGGCGGTATTGCCGCCATCAACGCGCACGACGATGTCGGTGCTCGACCACGCCGGCATCGACGCGAACCAGCGACGTCCAGCCAGAGCGCCCCACACGTTACGACCCGACGGATTGTCGTCGCTGTACACGCGGGCGGTGCGATGCCGCGGATGGGTATCGATGCGCAGGGTCTCGCCGTCTTCGATCGGCGGTGTCTCCACCACACGCAACGCCGCCGGGTCCGTCGGATCTTGGATCCAGTACTGGCCAGGGCCGTTCATGGTGTAGCGGGGCCACGCCGGTTGATCGGCGGCGTTGCGGACACGGACAGTGCCTTCGTTGCGGCCGTCCTCGTTTATCCACACGTTCGACTCACCCAGGTGTGCCGACAGCGGATCCATCGCTGTCGCCGACAGCTGATAAGAAACCGCGGCGTTGAGCGCCGGATCGAACGCCTCTACCGGCGTCGGTGCGCCGTCAAGCTGATAGCGGCAGTACCGCCAACCCTGATGTTTGGTGTAGGTGCCGACCGTGCACGGAACATCGGTTGACCAGCCACGCCACCACGCGTCATGGATCGCGCGCATTTCGGCGACCGTGCCGCCCTTGATGAAGACAATCGCGTCCCAGTCCTTTTTGCTGCGCAGGCTGCGCAGGAAGGTGGCGCCGTCCTGGCGCGCACCTTCCGACGTGATCAGCGAGACCGGCGCGAACATGTGCCCGGTCTGCGCTGTCAGCCACACCCCCTCACGGCCGGCACCTGCGCCATGCAGATGCCAGACACGTGAGTTGATGTCCCACACAACAGTTTTCGTGGACTCAGACAGAAGGAGAGGATTCATCGTGCGAAACCTCCGGACCGCTGCATTGCCAGGGCTCGTCGCCGCTGTGTGCGTTCGATAGCCTGCGCAACACCGCGCTCGTTGTAGCCGTTGAATTGGTAGGTGTCGCCCCCGCCGCCACCCATGCCCGCGGCCATACCGCCGAATGCCAGCCCGGTCTGAAGCATTTCCTTCCAAGAGTTTTGGAAGTACTGCGCGAGACCTTGGCCCTGCTTGGTGGCCAGCGACGCCGCTTGCGTGCCGAGATTGGTCAGCGCCGCCTCCGGAGTCGGCGCCATGTACCACGGCGCCGAGCCAGAGAACAGCTGCCCGACACCGGGCAGCGAGGCAAGCGGGTGCGTGCTGCCGTCGCCGACGGTGTAGGTCGACTGCGGCGTGCCCGCGGGAGCAGGCGGTGTCACTCCGGGTACGCCCGGAACTGCCGGCACGCCGGGTGTGCCGGTGGTGCCGACGGGCGGCACATAGCCGGGAGCCGTAGGTGCGCCGACGCCGGGGATAGTGCCGGTCGGGGCTGCGGGTCCACCCAAGGCGGCAGGCCAGTTGGTGACCATGACCGGGGTCGGTCCACCGGGCGTGCCGGACGCCGATGTGCCGGATCCGCCGCCGGTGCCCGATGCGGATCCGCCCAGTCCCCCACCTGGAGTACTGCCCCCACCGCCGCTGGAGGTGCCCAAGCCGCCCGCGGGGCCGCCCAGGTCGCCGCCGAGTAGCGCCGACTTCGGGATGTACATGTGGTGGTCGAACATCGGGTCGGTGACATCGGTTGCGCCAGCGCCGATTACGACACCGTCGCCGCCGCGTGATTCAACCTTCGTTCCGTCGCCGAGCCGTAGCACGGTGTGCCCATTGGCGCCGCCGCCGTTGTCGTACCAGGCGATCGCGATGTCGCCGGGCCCGCCCAGGCCAGGCTGTGCGCCGCGCGCGGCGAGCCAATCGCCCTCGTTCATCGTCGACATGCGGGAGTCGAAGTCGGGGCGACCCATCGCGTTGTTGATGGTCGCCGCGACCATGCCGGAGCAGTCGATCGACGACCGCGAGAATCCACCCATCTGATAGGTGGCGCCATCCATCGATTCGGCGAAGTCCTTGCCGGGAACCTTGCCGCCCGTTGCGAACTTCGGGACGTCGCCGACCATCGCGCGCAGGAAGTCCGGCGAAGGCACCCATCCGGCGTTGATCGCTTCGAGCAGCGGCAGATTCTTGCCCGTTGCCCGCGCGTTGACCACGTATTCGCCGGTCGACGCCGCGATCAACATCGAATCACTTGTGCCGGTACCGGGACCGTTCAACAGGCCGCCGGTCGCCATGTGAGCGTCGGCCCACTGCACGAGAGAATCACCGAGACCGTTGGCGCCCTTGCCGCCGATGCCCGGAACCCAATCGGGGATCTTGACCTTCTGCAAGATCTGTCCGACGGCCTTCACCGCAATGGCGATCGCCTTGACGATGCCGTTCCAGACCGACGACACGGTGTTGCCGAGGTCGGAGAAGAAGCCACCCAGACTCGACAGCGCCGGACCGATACTGTCCTTCGCCCAGGTCACCACCTTCACCGCAGTGTCAGTGGCACCCGAGATCGTGTCGGACAGCGCCTGAAGCGCCGGCATCACGATCGGCATCAGCACGTTCGACACCAGCCAGGTGAACGCATCGGTGACCTTGGTGATGATCGGCGCGAGTTGGACGAGAATGTCGACGATCGGCGGCAGCATCTGCACGGCGAGTTGAACCAGTTGCGGCAGCAACGGAGCGACCGCGAGGATCAAGTCGCCGAACGACTTCGCGATGACCGGGATGACCGGCATCAACGCCGAAATAGCCTGTGCCAGAGCATCACCGATCACGCCAGCCACTTCCGCTAGCACCGGCTGCATCTGCTGGAACACCGGCATCAGGGCGTCAGCCAGTTGCTGAATCACCGGCCCAAGAGCGTTGAAGATGGTCGTCAGCGCCGGAGCCAACGCCTGGACGATTCCTGAAACCACTTGCGCGACAACAGGAATGATCGGAGACAGGGCAGTGACAAGCGAGGCGAATGCGGTACCGAGCGGGCCGATCGCCGGAGCGAGCGCGGTCACCGCCTGAGCGAGCGCACCACCGACCACCTGAGCGACCTGCGAAATCGGCCCGATCAGAGGCTGAATGGCCGGCATCAACGCACCGAGCAATTGGCCGATCACCGGTAGCACCGGCTGCAATCCCTGGGCCAGCGAGGAAATCAGATCCCCCAACACGGGCAGCAAGGGCTGCAACGAGGTCAGCAACGTCGCACCTAGCTGACCGAGCGAAGGCATGATCGCGCCGAGGGACTGCCCCAGCTGCGCCAGGAACGGACCTAGAACGGGGCCGATGATGTTGCCGACCTGAATCAGGCCGTCGATCAACGGCTTCAAGCCCTGACCGAGTCCTGAGAGGATGGATCCGAAGTTGGAGACCAGTTGAGTCAGCGAGCCGTTGTTGAACGCGTCGGTGAACGCCTGGCCGATGTTGCCGACCAGGCCGCCGATGTCGGCGCCGATCTGACCGGCCACAGGCGCGAACGCCTGCGACAGCGACAGCACGCCCTGTGTGGCCTGCTGGAGGCCGGGGCCCATCGCGTCGATCGTGTCGGCGACGCCAGCGAAGATCGATTGCACGCCGGCCAACGCCTGCGGGGTCTGCCAGAACGCAGCGAACTGCTTGGTCAGTCCATTGATCGACGTCCCCACGTCGACCATGCCCGCCTTCAGTGTCGGCAGTGCCGCGGTCGCGAGTTGTTTGATGCCGTCGGCCGAGTCGGCGAACAGAGCATCTTGGGTCGCCTTGGTCAGGTCATCCCAGACGGGTTTGATCGACTCGGCGGCGAGCACGAAATTGCGGGCGTTCGGGGACAGTTTCGCCAGCGCCTCAGCCGCCTTGTCCTGCGCCGATGACCCTTGAGTCATCGCGTCGGTCAATGACTTCTGGGCGTCCTTGACGTTGGTCTGGGCATCGACGACGCCCTGTTCGGCGTCTTTGACCTTGTCGTTCGCCTCTGCCAGCTTCTCTTTCGCCGCGACAACGTTGTCCGCGCCCTCGACGCCCTTGGCCTGCGCGTCGTTGGCCTTCTCCTGAAGCTTGCGGTTGGAATCCTGGGTCTCTGCGAGCCGCTGTTCGGCCTCCTGCACGCCCAAAACCGCGCGCTGCCGTTCCAGCGCCGTCGAGGTCGGATCCCCCAAGGTCTTGGCAAGATCGGCCTGCGCCTCCTGCAACGACAGCTGGGCGTCCTTCTCGTTGAGGGCCGCGCCCTTCAACTGGAGCCCGTAATCCTGGAGCTGCTTGGTAGCTTCCTTGCGGGCACTGGTGAGGTCCTTCTCAGCGCCTTCGGCGGACTTCTTCGCCTGCTCAAGGTTCTTCTCCGCGGTACCGACACCACGGACCGCTGTCTCTACCTGCTTCTGCGCTGCGGCAACAGCTTTCGCCTTCGCCTGAGCGTCGCTGCCCGCCGAGTCCTGGGCCGCGGTGATCGCCTTGAACGCGTCACCGATCCCGTGCAGTCCTACTGCGACAGTCGCCGCGGCAGCGCCAGCGGCTGGGCCGAGGGCGGCCAGGCCGACACCGAGTGCGCCCACTGCACCCAGAGCGACACCGGCGGCGCCTCCGATGCCGGCGACAGCAGTCGCCGCAGCAGAGGCGCCGCCAGCGGTTTTGCCGACGCTGGCCAGCGAAGTGCCCAGTCGGCTTATTGAGTTATGATCTACGTCGGTCTTGATCTTGACCGGATTGCGGTTGGCCTGTTGCTGGGCCTCGCCCAGCTCACGCCGGATAGCTTCTTTGATCCCGCGGGTCTCAGCGACCAGCGAGATGTAAGCGGTCGCCAGTTCCATTCCGTTGGACATCAGGCGGCCACCTCCCAACCTAGGAATTTGTCCATGTCCTCGATCGACATGGGTGCATCGCCGTAGCGTTTGATTACGGGCTCCACGCCTGGACGCGGAATGCGAGCGGGGCGGTTCCGGTTCTTTTGTCCTGCTTCGGTTTTCGCCCACCAGAGAAGGTGGAGCGTGTCTACCGCTTCAGCGACGAGCATTTCCATCCGGGTCCACGGAGCCTCGTCCGGAGGCGGATTCATCGCGAGCCCTAGCGCGGAATCCTCGCCCAGATGAGCGACTATGGCTTTGAGGTCACCCCAGGTGAGGGCATCGGTGCCGAGGTCGCGCAACCGCAAACCTCGGTCGATGAGATCGAATTCGATTGCCTCGCGGTACTTTTCGATCAGCCCTGCGAGGCCGAGGATTCCCCCTCGTTGACACCGGAATGCTCACGCCACTTGTCGAGCATGTCGCGGAACTCGTCCGGATCCATGTCGTCGACCGCTGCCAGAGCCTCGTCGTCGAGCGTCTCTTCGAGCAGCGTGTAGAACGCGTCCACCTGCGAGAGCTTGCGCATCCGGCGCACCTGGCCGGGCTTGAGATAGGTCAGCGACGGCAAACGAACCTCGACCTCATGGGCACTGTCGCCGTCGGTGGCAGTGACCATGTAGGAGAAGTCGTCGCGAACGTAGTCGTCGGTGTTCTTCTTGGTGGCGCGGCGGCGCCGATTAGCGGGGGCAGCAGTCATGATGCGCAGACCTCTTTCACGTTGTTGCGCAGGCAGTTACGAATTGCGCGCGGGCCCCAGTGATGGCGGGCGGGCCTGCGCATAGGTGATCCCGCCATCACTGGGGGAATTGAGGGCTACTACGCGCCCGTGGCGAAAACGCCGTCGTCGTAGTAGCGGAGGGCCTTGGTGCCGGTGGCGTCCTTGAACGCCTCGACGGTGACCTGGAAACCCATGAGCGTGTCGGACTTGTATCCGTTCTCCGACACTTCGGAGATCTTGGCGTCGGGCAGGACGATCCGCAGCTTGCGGGACTCCTGTTTCATGTCGAAAACCCACGCGCCGTGCGGCAGCACCAGGCCGTTTTCCACAACCTTGATCTGGGTACCGGTCGTTTCGGTCGCAGCCGTCACAGTGACGTTGCTGGTGCCGAACACGGTCCGCAGGACGTCGGCGTCATACACCGAATAGAGGGTGAACTGAAACCGCACCGAGTGCTCGGTCTGCAACTGGGCGATGATGTCAGAGTTCCAGTCCTTGATGGCCTGGACCTGACGCTCACCCTGAGCGGCGAGACCGTCTTCGGAGACGTATCCGAGCTTCTTGAAAGCCGCGTCGGGGGTGCCGGCAGCGTCGGTGGGGACGGTGCTACCCAGCGGTGCGACGAGGATGCCGCCGGTCGCCTGAATATCGGGGGTGCCGGCGCCGATGAGATTACTGTTTGCAGCAGCCATGAGCTGTGCTCCTTCAGGATTTGCGCAGGCCCGAAAGAGTCAGAAGTATTGAGTTATGCTGGCCCCGAAGGGTTTACAGCGCGGATCCGGTGACGTGCAGTTCGATCGTGACCAGATAGCGGGGTGTGCCGCTGCCGAGATCCGGCGACGACGCCATCCCGACATCAATGGCCTTGTCACACCAGGCCGAGCCGATCCATCCCGGCGCCGCACCCATCACAAGGGCACGCACCACACGTGCGAGCGTGGCCGCCGCGATTTCGTCGTTGTCCCAACATTCGAAAACGATGCGGGGCATATCTGTTTTCACGTCCCGCTGTGGACCGCCAACGCGAACGACACGAACGAACCGCGGCGGGCGCGTGGTCGGCACTTTCGACACGACTCGCGCCGAGTCACCGCGGCCGTGCAACTGGCTCGACAGCCACGCGGAAACCTCGGTCTCGATATCAGGAAAGAGAACCGCAACCATCAGCCGCGCCCCTCGTCCAACGCCCTGAGCAGGGTGTGGTTTTCGGCGTTGTCCTGCATCGCTTCCCACGTCGCGGTCACGACACTGGCACGCCAACGCCCCTGCGGGCGCTTCTCGCCCTGCCTGCTGCCCGGTTCATAGCCTTCACCGGCGGCCTGCGCGATCTTCTCCGCACGTGCCTCCAGGTCCGCGCGCACACCAGGTGCGCTCCGCAGCTCGTAGAAGGCGCGGTTGTTGAACTTGATGCGCATCAGCCCTCCACTCTGGTCAGATTGACCACAGCGCCCGGAGCCCACTGAAAGGGGCCGTGGTTGTAGTCCTCGGGATTGCCGACGACGTCGTATTGACCGTCCGGCAGATCGATCCGGTCATGAGGACCGGCCGGGAAGCCGGGCGGAACCATCAGCACCACATCCACAACCACACGGTCATGTCCCGCGAGAGCGGGTTCGGTCGACGACGGGACATACCAGCCATAGACACGGCGCTGAGTGCCTGAACTGTCCAGCGGCGGCGTGTAACCCCAGACGTCGTTGCCGCGGGCGTCTTGGCCGGTCACGCCGTAGCGATGCACACCAACGGTGTACGGAGTGGGCAGAAACGTCATACGTCCCCCCACAACGGCACGCCCGCAAGATCAGCGCCGCACGAGCAATACAGCGCCCCAAACGTGAGCGAGCACGTATCGGCATGCACGCTGCCGCACAGGGGCACAGTGTCGACTGAGAACGCCTTGCCTGCCCCGGAAGTGGCGCACAAGTTCTGTAGCTGCTCAATCTCACTGGGCCAGAACAACGACCGCCGGGTCTGGCGAGTGTCGAAGGTCTGCGCGTACGGCCCCGCTGTCTGGGTTGTTACCGCCCCGGTCCCCGAGTCGTTCCAACGCAGGATCGCACCGCGCAGAATCGCTTTCAACGCAGCCTGCTTGGTGAAGCCCGCTTCGGCGATGCAGGGGGCGGCCTCAACAGCCAACGCCTCAGCGTCCGCGATCATCGCCTCAGCACGGTCCGGGTCGATGCTCGCGAAAGGTGTGAGGTCTTCCTCGGTTATGAAGTCGCCCATAGCGATTACTCCTGCGATGTGGCCTTCACGGCGCGCTTGCGCGCGGGTCCGCGCCTGGGGGTCGGCTCGCTGTCGGCCGGGATCCATTCATTGCCGAGCCGGGCGGCGGTGTCGTCGGAGACAGACACCACCACCCCGGTCACGGCGTGACGCAGACGAGGCATTACGCGGCGTCGATGATCTTCGCGAAGGCGTTCAGATCGGCGATGCCCCAGCCGTAGATGACCTCAGCGCGGAACGCAACCTGATTGTTTCGCTTCAGGTCGCCCTGGCCGTCCGGGTCGCCGAACTGGATGACCTCCAGGCCGATCGCCTTCTGGATGCCCCAGCGGATGCCGGAGAAGTCGCCGACGAAAGCCTTGACGTTGGTGGCCGAAGCCGCGACACCGACAGCGCCGACGGTGTTCGAAACCGACGAGTTGTGGTTCTCTAGGCGGCCAGCCGGAGCGGTCGCGTAGGACAGGTCGGGGTAGAGCTTCTGCTCGCTGGTGGCGTTGCGCAGAGCGCCCCACTGCGACGCCCACGCCGGATCCAGCGCGATATCCGCCGGCACGAAACCATCGGCCAGCACCAGAGCATCAGCGGCGTCCAGATTCGCGTACGGCTTGTCGCTGGCGCCGATCTCCACCGAGTTGGTGGTGTCGGACAGCTTCTCGGTCATCGCCGAGACAGCGGCACCGCCGGTGGGGTTGATGCCATGGAACACACCGAAGTCCAGGGCGCGCGACAGCGCGGGCTGGATCTGATCCAGGACCTGCGAGACCACCTCAAGCTTGTGGTCCTCGTCGGCGAACATGACTTCCTCGGTCCACCGAACCGTCTTGTGAAATTTGAATGGCTTCACGGTCTTGGTGGTGGGGGTGACGGTCGAGGGGCCCTTGTTCGCGCCCTCGCCGACGTACTCGGCTTCACCGATGGTGAAGGTCATCGAGGTGCCGTTGCCGAACTTCATCGGAGTAGCACCGGACAGGGTCGCGATGGTGCTGCCATACTTCACCTTGCCGAGCCACGGATCGATGATCTGATTCGGGATGGTCAAGCCAGCGGTTGTAAAAGCTGCCATTTGTGGCGCTCCTTTTTACTGGGCTCCGCCGAACAGTTCACGCGCGAAGGCGTGCATGTCGTTTTCGGCGGGCGCTTGGTTCTGTCCCTCACGGGGAACGTGATTCTGTTTCTTGCGCTTGTCCGACTGACCGACCAGCCGTTCAACCTGCTTCAGCAGCAAATCGGGATCGGTTGCAGTGAGGAACAATTCAGCGTCCTCAGCGTCGATACCGTGCAGCGCAACGAGATGGGTACGCAGAGCGTCAGCGACCTTGGTAGGTACCGATGCGGACTCGGCCTCAGCCTTCGCGATGCGATCGGCCGCCTTTTCGGCATCCGATTTCTGGGCATCTTTGATCTCGGCGAGTTCTTTTGCCGCAGCGGCGTTCTCTTTGGCGCGCCGCTCTTGCTCACGGGCCTTGGTCTTCCAAAAGTCGACCGTTTCGGTCGGTTTGGTCTCGGCCTGCTGCTCGTTCTGCTGGATAGTGTCGTCGGCGACCGTTTCGGTTGCCTCAGAAGCGTTGTCGGACATAGTTCTCCCGTTTCGGGTATTCCCTTGCCGTTTCGGCGTTGGGGTAGTTAGTGGGTGCCGAGCGACGCGCGCATGTGCGCGAGTACGGCATTCACGTCAATGGCGCCGTGTTCGCCCTTGCCCCGCGTTTCGCGTGTGGCAGCGACGTAGGCTTCGTCCCATTTTTGGACGTGAGGCGGCGGCTGATACTCGGATCCAGGGCGTACCTCGACAGCGATGCAATGGCATCGGTCGTGATATTTGTCGCCCAACTTCTGAGTGCCGCGGGCTTTGATTCCCCCGGCGATGTTGCGACCTTGAAATCGGGTACCGCCAGCGGCCCGGATCCGGCGTTCCTGCAACGTCATTTCCTTGCCACGGCCGACAACCTTCAACGCCGCGGCCTCACTGGTGTAGACCGCGCCGCGGGAGGCCATCAGACCGCAGAAAGCGCAAGCATTCGGAGAGGCGTAGCGCGCCCACCGAGCGCCCTCCTGGTTGACGTTGTCCAGGATGGTCTGCCGCGCCCCATCGAAGACAGAGCGCTGCATCGTGCCCTTGAGCCTGTCCAAGGCGACGGTGCCGTTGCCGCCGAGAGCCCATAGCGCTGACTTGATCAGCTGCTCACGGATCGGCAGCGGACCAGGTACGGGGACATAGTCGGTAATGCTGAGCGAGTCTGCATACCAGGTGGCGGCCAGTTCTGCGGCCATCGCAGCGTACGGATCCGCCAACTCCGGGAACGCTTGGGTCACGTAGTCGGCGAACTCGCCGGTCGGCAGTTCAGAAGCCTGCTGCCACAAAGCATCCAGATCGGCGGCGGCAAGGTCATTGACCTGCGCCAAGATGTACTGGCGCTCAGCCGGCGAGACCGTCATTGGCGCTCACCTGGGATGCGTCCGGGGCGGTAGTGCTCTGCTGGTTCGGCGGCGTCAACCGCTGCATCAACTGCGACACGGTCGCGCGTCGCTTCTCAGCCATCGCCCGCCGGATCTGCTGTTCATCGAGCCCCAACAATTCAAGCCCGACCTCCGTTTCAGCGAGCCACGGAGCCGCCGACAACTGCTTGGTGCCGGCGTCGGCTTCCGCGGAGCGAGACAGATACAGGGGCGACCGCCACTTCGTGTCGACCGTCGCCCATTCCTTCGGAATCGTCTTCTCGTCGTGCGCGATTGCCAGCGCGCGCGTCATCGCGCGACGCATCGCCGGTGCCCAATCGTCGGTCGCGCCTTCGGCTTCTGCGATCAGGTCTTCCCGAGATGCGACGTAGGAGTCCGCCGACGTCGGGTTGGTCATGTCAGACACACCCAGCGACGACAACGGGATCGAAGTCTCTCCCGAAAACAGTTGGGCCTGCTGCTTCAACGTGTCCAAGTGCGGTTGAGGCGACGCGGCCTGGAACTGCCGGATGTCGGCGCGTGCCAACGACTCCGGAGCTTCCTCGTCGTCAGGGATGCCCTTGATCCGGCCCAGGCGTGCGACCCATTCCGATTTCGGCGTGCCGTCAGGGTTCTTGAAGACCGACTCGTCGGCGCCGAGGAGAATCAGTTCCGGGATGGAAAAGACGTCTGATTGGCCTTCCAGTCGCACGACGGTCCTCAGTGCGGCATCGTGCAGCGACATCACTGTCCGCGAGATGCGCGAGTAACCGAATGCGCGGCCGGCTCGCGGTTTGTAGACCAGCGGCTCAGCAGGGACACCCCACGGGTGCTCTTGCCGATCGACAGCCCACTTCGCGCCATCCCGCACCGCGGTAAGCGTCACGCCGTCCAGGTACAGAGCGAGCCCCTTCGGGTTGCCCTGCTCGTCCCGGTCGGTAACCGACAGAAGATTGTCCAATCGGCGTGTGCGTGAATTCCACTCGCCAGTAGCCGACAATGCATCTTTGACATGGATTAGCGACTTCGGCTCGCCGACCGTCGTGTCACCTTCGGTATTCACCAAAAAAGACACACCATGAATCAGCGACGAAATCACCGCCGAAGACGACTCGGCCGCAAAGAAATTGTCGTCCCACACTTGACGCAAGCCAAGCTGGTCGATATCGCCATCCGGCCAAACAAATCCGTCAAGATTGCATCGGCGGGCCAGCATATCAACGGCCTTCGCCGACCAGCCGAGAACAATTCCCAGATTGTTGTACTGCGGCGGAATTACGGTACTGACTTGCCGGGCCTGTCGCTTTCCGTCGTAATACAACGAACGGAGCAGATTCCGGGTCATCCGTTGATTCAGCTGCTTCAACAGCCGATTCAGGGTGGCGTTCTCGTCATCGCTCAGGTCCGGAAGAGTAAGAGTAGTGTCTATCACCTAGACGTACCCCTCCTAGTAGTTCTGGACCGTCCGCTGGTGACGGGCCTCGTATTCGAAATGCCACCGAAGAGGGCCAAAGTCATTGACACAATCGGGGCGATGTTCACTGTTTCGTCTTTGCGGTCCCAGCCCCAGCCGCCAGCGACGCCAATTGCTCGTTTACGGCCGCCTGCAAGAGCGTCATTCACTGCTTGCTGGTCGGCATGCGACAAGTTCTTGCCATTCGTCTTATCGACGAACATTCCGCATGCCTTCGCCATATCGCCAGCGGTTGTCTGAATAACCTTCATTCGCCGCATGCGCATAGTCGGCACAAACGACGACGCCGGCGACTGCGCATCAACGATGACCGGAATTCGATACCGGGCGTTCGCGAACAGCCACTCCATCGCGGCATCCGGATCAACGCCCGCCCACACTTCTTCGCAATGCGCGGATTCTCCGTTGACCCAGCACGCAGAGATCGAGATCTCGCGTTCGTGGGACATGTCCACAGCCAGAGCGTTAGGTCGGACATCGTTGTCAGGGCCGACATCGACCAGATCCGCCCAGTCGCTCGCTTTCACAACTGCGACGTGGCGAACGACCTCGTCCCAGATGCCCAAAGCCTCACGGCGCCAGGAGTCGTCGTCGGTCAGCTTCTTCCGAAGCCGCCGCATCGCCTTGTCCGAAGTACGGTGCGGGAACGAAGGATTCGCTTTCCGCCACTGATCCCGATCCATGAGGTCAGCACCGCGATCGGCGCTGGTCTCGATGTAGATCAAACCTTCGGCGTCGCCCTCCAGCGCCTCCTGTCGCAGCAGCGTGAAGACTTCACCCGGATCCTTCGGGCGCGGTGGCGTCCCCATCATGAAGGTCAGGGGATTCTTGGCCACGTTCTGCGAAGCGGCCATGTCCTCCATCGTCGCCGCGGTCATGATCTGCGCCTCGTCGAACACCAGCACATCGACGTCGGAGAAACCACGACCGAAGCCCGACTCTCGCGCTCCGAACAAGATGCGAGATCCGTTGTTGAAGAGGATCTTTTCGTCACCCTTGCCTCGCAAGACTTGACGAATGTGCGGAGCGACAGTGGGGCGCTGAGCCATACCGTCGAACTGCGCGAAAGTCTCTGCCGCAGTGGCCTTCCGGTGCGCCGTCCAGATCACCGTCAGTCCGGGCTCAAGCAGGCACAGCCCATAAATCAGACACGCGATGAGGTAGGTCTTGCCAACCTGACGCGGAATGCTGATGACGACGGTGTCCGCGGCGTACATGCCGTCGATCGACTTCGCCAGAATCAACTGGCCGGCGCCGTCTTGCCAACCGTCGAAGTACCAGCCCAGTCTTCGGCATGTGTCCCGGACCTTGGGCCAACTCGTTGTGGCGCTGCTCTCCGGATACACGAGGTAGCGGGCAACCTCAGAAAGCTTCCGATCCTTCGGAGCAACGGTCTTGCGCCTAGATGGCGCCGGGATCGAAGACCTCATCAGGAGAATCCACGACGACCGACTGGTCCTCGTCCTGCGCTAACTCGATGAGTTCGATTTCCTTACCGATCTCAAGTTGTCTGCGAGATAGCGCAGCGAGATCCCGCGCGGGTGTCTGAGGGTCGTCGAGTGCCCGCGCGAGCCGACGACGCATCGCCCGCAGCTCATCGAGCCGCGAACCTTCCTCGGCAGCCTCCAGGATCGACCCAGGAACCGACAAAATAGGCCCTGAGCTGGACTTTTCGGCGCTTCTGAATACCTTTGGGGGCATCGGCAGCACCTCCTAGCGCTGTGGAAAAAAATGGAATGGGGGGTATCCGCCTATGCCGTGAGGGGCGGCGGCGTCCCGTTTGAGGGGTGCTCCCCCCAGGGGTGGCGGTATGGAATTCGGACATTTCGACGGTAGCGGAATGGTAACTGAAGGCTGCTTCAGGTCCATTTGCGGTGTGTGATGAATGTCCGTGGGCCTTCGACGTTTTTGAGTTCGTCGGGGGTCTTGTTGCTCTTGTCCCGGTTGCATTTGCGGTGCGCGGGCTGCTTGTTCTCGATGGTGTCGGGTCCGCCCTTGCTGAGGGGGATGATGTGGTCGACCGAGAACGACCGAGGGTCGGTGTGGTGCGCCTTGTAGTCGATGTCTTCACCGCATATGGCGCATGGTGGCTTGGTGCGCCTGATGGTGGCGCGGTGTTGGTCTCGCGTGGTGGTGTTGCGCTGCACACGAGCCATGTGTGGTACCTCTTGGTTCAGCGGGCTGACTGCATATCCCTGCTCGCGTTAGGTCTTCGCATACCGGTTGGTCCGATGGAGCAGGAGGCAGTACCCGCGATGGTGATCACTGGAGCGTTTCTCGCTGACTACGCCGAGGTCCGTGGCGAGAAGCTGTATTGCGAGGGCGGCGCGTGGTCGGACGTATCTAGGCCATGGCCTGACGCCTACCTGGCTCTGCTTCTCGATACTGGCCCAGATGATGTCGGCCGCACCTATCAGTTGGTGATTGGTGTGACTGGCCCGGATGGTGAGCAGCGGGACTATGCGAGCGGGATGATGCCGATCCGGCAGCGGGCGATGGTGGCTACCATGCCGTTTCCGATTCCGCCCGATTTGGGTGCTGGCCGCTATGGGTTCCAGTGTCGGCTGATTGGTCAGGATCGTGCGCCTGCGGTGTTCGGGTTGCACGTGTACTGACGGCGTCTATCCGATGCGTGGCACCGGGATTGATCCGGGCATGACGGCTTCGAGTGGCACTGTGGTTGTGGTGCTGGCGTTGTGTCCGCAGGGTTCGATGTAGTTGCCTCGTCGGCATCTGCAGTTCTTTGCGTCGTGCCAGGCTTCGGCTGGCTGCCCGCATTCCGCGCAGACGAGGTGTGGGTTTGGGAACGGCGACGCGGTATGGGTCACTGCTGATTTGCGTCTGGCCATTTAGAACACGATCACGTCGATGGGGTTGGGCACCTTGATTGGGCGGCGAAAGAGCGCGCGCAGGCGCTGAAAGATGTTGCGGCGGTGCTGCTGCTCTGTTTTGGGCATGTCCTGTTCGCGGATTGCGGGGCACTGTGCGCATGTGAAGGTGCGGAAGGTGCGGCGGTACGTGATGCGGGGTGTGTATGGGCCTTGCTGGATCTTGGTGATGGTGCGGCCTTCGACCCACTGGTGCGCGTCGTCGGCGCAGTATGCGGGGGTCATTCCCAGACTGCCGAGTTCGCAGTGCTCCGGATCCGGGCGATGATCTCGTGGCTTTCTTCAGCGCACTGGAGCATTGGGCCGGTCGTGAGTCGGAGGAGTGATCCACCGCCGTCGACGGGGTCGATTGCGACGATGTGGTGTGCGTTGACGTCTACGCTGCCTTTGTCGCTGGTGTAGGTGAGGGTGATGAAGAGGGGGCGACTAGTCATCTGCGGCTCCGTATCCGCCGAGGATGGCGAGGAGGAAGTCCATTCCGCCTTGGTAGAGGACTTGCCCATCGTCATCGGGTTAGTGATTTTCACTGCGATTCCTCGTCGGCGTCGATGCGTTCGACGGTGATTCGCTCGCGGATGATGCCGTTGTCTTCGGTGCGGGTGTGTGCGACTTCGCGATGAGGGACGCCGTTGTGCCACCAGGTGCTTTGGTCGCCGTCCTTGGTCACGCGGAGCAGCACTGCTTTGGCCCAGGCGCGGAATGGGTCTTCTGCTGCTCGGGTCATTCGCCGGTCACCTCAGTCCGTTCGGATTGAAGGTGTACGTGTCGCCGGTTGCCGGCTCGCACATTTGGGCGTTCAGGCGGCTGAGCGTCCGCCGACGCTGGCGGCGTTCGACAGCCTGTGCGATGGCCTTGGGGTCGTAGCCGTCGACCTTGACTCCGAACCCTTCGGCCTTGACCGTGTTGTCGTTGGAGGCGGGTTCGGGGTCTCCGGGCAGTTCGACGCTGTTGGCGAAGGCGAGGACGCCGCGTGCGCCTGTTGCCGCTTTGAGGTTGTCTTGCTGCGCCTCGATGCTCGCGTCATCGTCTGGGGTGACGTTGTCGAGGATGAGGCAGAACGGGGTTGTGGAGAAGGTTCCGACCGTTTCGGCGGGGAGTTCGAGAATGCGTAGGCGCATGGATTGGCTCCGGTTTGGCTCGGGTTGTGGCTCAACGTTTGTCGGCCTTTGGTGTCGGAGGGCCGGGACTCCGGGTCCGAGCGATGAAATTTGCACCTTCATGCCGGACGGTCGGGATTGGCCGGAGCCACTTGCCATCCCGAAGTTTTGTTAATTCGGTCACACTCTCCGAATTTGGCCATTTTGGACCGGAAATGCACGAGCAGACCGCGCCCGATACGCACTCTCAACGCTCGGGTATTTCCAATGGCTCGCGGTCTGCTCGTGCTGAGAGGGGATCGCCACGCAAGGACAACAGGCGGTCAACCCTCGGCAAAAACCCCGGTTTAGCTGGGGTTATGGATTGTGTTCGCGTTCGCCGATTTTGGGCGTTCGCGAGGTGCTGGCCGATTTTGGGTAGCGTCGGCCAAAGGCTCGGTATTATTATACCGGGAACGTCAAGTCGGGTTGGCGTTCAGGCGGCTTTCGATGCCTGGATTCGGCTTCGAGGACGTCTGACACGAGCACTTTTGGCCGTCCCTTTTCGCCGTGGTTCTCGATGAGGCCCTTGTTGACCCATGCCCGGATCGTGCCGGCGGGAATGCCGATGGACCGCTCGACATCCACCGGGGAGAGTCTGGCGTCCATGAGGGCCGCTGCGGCTTCGGCGGGCAGCTCGATGGGTGCTGCCCAATGCTGGCCGCGCTGGCGGGCGATTTCGTCTATCTCGGCGCATCGTTGGGGCGCGATGGCTTTGAGGGCGTTCCGATAGAGGCGTGCGGTGTCGCGGGCGTCGTCGAGGGCGCTGCGGCGCATTCTGGGTCTCCCTGTGTCGGGTTGGCTAACGGCGGTGTGCTGGCGGGCGATTACCGGTCGTGAAATCGTTCATCCGTCGCGTGGTCGCGTTCGTGAAGGCCCATCCCAAGGGATGCACTTGGGCCGGCCTGATCTTCGGCGTGTTCGGGCTCATCTCGGAGATCCAGAATCTGATTGCTCCGGATCCGACGCGACCGGACGACAACCCGGTTACCGGTTTTTTCATCGCCTTCCTGATCATCGGCGGATGCTCGTTCCTGCTGATTCGCTGGCGGTTACGTGAGCAGGCGGCGAAGAACGCGGAAATCGCGGCTCGTGCGGACGCGCAGCACCAGGCGTTCCTTGCGGGTGACGATTTCGGCGTCTTCGGCACCCGCGAGACTCCGCCGCTATAGGTCAGATCTTCCACCGCCGATCGAAGTCGGGATGGTCGGACCAGATCGAGGCTATTGCCTCGCATGCGATCTCGGCGTCGGTGCCCCACGTCACCTCGGAATTGTTGGCGATTCCGAGCAGTGTGTCGATTGATTCCAGTGCAGCACGAATCGCGGCGCACTGCCGCAAGACGCGCGCCGGATCGTGGCGGGCGATGTGCTCGGCCTCGTCCGCGTCCACCGAGGGCAGTATGCCTTCGCGGTCGCATGTGACGTAGGCGTAGTCGTATCCGACATGCCCTGTCCCATAGCTGTATTCGCGTGTGGAGTCGGGCCGGTAGACCTCACCGTTGGCTGCCTGCGGCACATAGGGGGTACGGCCGGGCCTGTTCTCGTTGTCGTATGCCCAACGGTCACCGCCAGCGGTCTTGGCGATCGCCTCGTCCTCGTCCAACCGGGCGTTGATGAATGCGGTGACGGTGATCATGCCGCGGCCTCCATGTTGGTGAGTGCGTCGAATTCGTCTGCGGCCCAGGCGTGGCCGCAGTGCGCGCATGAGATTAGGTTTTCGTAAGGGTTCGACGTGAGTGTGCGGCGCCCGCAGTCCTGGCAGGGTTCCCGCAACCATGTCACTGCTCCAGTTCGGCCGAGCAGTCGGTTGGCCGCCCGGTGGAGGCGTTCGAGCCGCATCAGTGCGTCAGCACCGTCGAGGGGGGTTCTGGTCCACTGCACGTGTCCGTTATCGCCTACGGAAGGGATTCCGACTGATTGTGCCGGGAGGTCAGCCAACGTCCCGAGGTGGCGGGTCAATGCGGTCACGTGGCGGGCGACGCGTGCTTGGGCGTTGCCCGGCATGGCGTCTTTGACGTGTGGGGCGACGCGCCAGGCCCAGCGTCCCACTTCCTGGTCGATGACGGTGGCCAGGTCGAGAGCTTCAAGGCGCACCGGCACCTTGTGCCGATCCGGTGTTT
Organism: Nocardia sp. 852002-20019_SCH5090214; assembly: GCF_001665865.1. NCBI lineage: Bacteria > Bacillati > Actinomycetota > Actinomycetes > Mycobacteriales > Nocardiaceae > Nocardia > Nocardia sp. 852002-20019_SCH5090214. Next base: position 36,998 of record NZ_LZMK01000130.1, read on the forward strand.
GGTTGACGCGGGGCGACGAGTCCAGTCGACTGAACACGTTGCCGGCGGCCCGGTTCAGGGCGATCCAGTCATCGGCCAGTTGTTGGATGGCGGCGAAGGCGTGGCGTTCGCAGGGCGGGCACAGTCCGGCGCGTTCGATGATGGCGCCGACCTTCTCGCCGTCGTCGGTGCGGGTGGCTTGTCGGCAGTGGTGACCGTTTCGGCATTCGTGGGGGTGGCTCATTGGTTCTCCTTGATATTCCCACTGTTGGGGGTGGTATCCCCATCTGTGGGCGTGATGTAGCCGAGGGCGCGAAATATGCGTTTGACCAGGGCTTCGAATGCGTTGATGTGTCGCACCCAGCCGTTCAGCTTGCGGTGGAAGTCGTCGTGGAGGGCGACGTTGACGACGTAGCATCCGCACTCTGCGCAGACCTTCCCGCCGGGCTGGGGCGGTGTGCTCCCAGGGGCGGGAGTCGGGTTGTCCTCTGGGGAAGGCGATTCGGGGGTGGCGGGTTTGGGCCTTGTCCGGCGAGTGATCCGGAGCGTGCTCGCGGTCTTGGTCATGGTGGGCTCCTCGGACCCGATGGGGTGATTCGGAATCACGCCATCGGGTGTGGGCGGTTAGGCGGCGTGTTGGGTGATGCCGAGTCCGGCGGTGATGCCGCGGAGAATCTGCGCGGCTTCGGCAAAAGACACGGGCTCGCCGGTCGTCCAGGCGCCGTGGTTGATCCGGAAGCGGCTCGGTTCGGGTTCGTACACAGTGAAGTGCGTGCCGTGGCGACCGTTGATGACTTCGGCTTCGTGGCGGAGCTTCCAGAGCGCCGGCGTGTAGTCGTCGATCATGGGCGGGGGTTCGTGCTGTGCGGCGGCGATCGTGGCAGCGAGACGCACGGCGGCCCAGTCGGGTTCGGGTATGTCGCCGTGGTCTGAGGTGGTCTCGGTCTGCTGGCTGCGGGGCGGCTGGTAGTCGGCAAGGGCGGCGTCGGTCAGAGCCTGCCAGTGGATGGTCATGTTTCCTCCTGGTTTTTGTTGGGGCGGTTCGTGAAGGGGGTCCGGGTGGCGGACCCCCTTCACGTGGGCGGTTACGCGTTCTTGGGGATTCCGGGTCGACCGTGGCGGGTGAGGATCGCGTTCGTGAGTTCCCAGCGGTTCTCGTCCACCCATCGGCGAAGTTCCTCGACTGCGGTTTCATGGTCGGGCGCGTCGAAGACGGTTTCGGGCTGCCGGATTCCGGCGTGCGTTTCGAATTCCGGGGTATAGGGGTGGGCCGCCCACACATCGAGAATCTGGCTGGCATGCTCCGGCGAGTGCCAGGGCCGCAGGTGGTGGCAGTAGTCGACGATTTCACCGGGCATGATGCGGCGCGCACGCGGTTTGGCGTAGTGAGCGCGGACGGCGTCGAGGGCGTCTTCGGGGAAGATTCCGCGGCCGTCGAAGATGCTGGCCCACGCGTCAACGGTGGCGTCGCTGTACGTGACGCGTGGGTCGATGAGTGCGGCCTTTTCGAGGACGGCGCGGGCGGTTTCGGTGGCGGTCAATGGATCTCCTAAGGCTTGTGCGGAGAGGGCCGGGTTATGCGGGCCGGATTCGCGGAAGCTGCTGGTAGTAGTCAGGATCGGCGGGAGTCCACGGCAGGGTTTGCCCGTGCTGGAGCCGGGTCGGCCATGCGCGTTCCTCGCGCGAGCCGCGCCACGACACGACGTCCACGAGCTTGGCGCGCGCCTCGCCAGGGTCGAGTTTCGAGCGACGCAGCCCGAAACCGAACTCGCTCCAGCGACGGAACAGCGACGACCCAGAAGGGCGCATTTGCCGGTCGCCGTTGGTGTCGGTGGCGTTGCCTGCGTGCGCTTCGGTCAGCAGCGCGAAGCCGTGCTTCTCGCGCAGAAGGTCCAACTGCCACACCAGTTCTCGGGCCGCTATCTCGTCGTTGATGTTGGCGTGGTGGAGCTTGTACAACGGTCCGAGCACCAGCAGATCCGGCGCGGTCACCGAGATCGCGTGATCGAGCCATGCGACCTCCCGCGCGTTAAGCATGTCGATGCCGGCGGGGCGCATCTCGATGAACATTTGCTCGGACCACTCGGTTGGCGGTAGGCCGTGGTTGTAGCGAGCCGCGTCGACCAGGCCAGTCATCCACTTGAATCGCCGTCGGGACTGCGCCGGTGAGTTCTCGCAATCGACGACCAGTACCCGGATTCCGTGCCCGCCACCGCCGAGGGGTTCGCCGGTGAACGGATGCATCCCAGCAGCCATGCAGCACGCCAACTGCGAGCACAGGACCGTCTTTCCCCCACCCTCCGCTCCAGTAAGGACGATGCGTTCCATGCGTTCGAGCAGTCCGGGGATGATCCACGACCGGATGTCCTCGATGTCGAGGAAGTCGCCCAAGCCCATCGGCGGGGGTGTGTCAATAGCTGCAGTGCGTTGTTCGGCTTCGTCGCAGGCGCGGCGCACCTTGGCGATCGCAGCCGCGATGTCGGCAGGGTCGGTGCCGGTGTTCCACGCGGATTCCATAGCCTGTGCCAGCCAGATACCGGTTTGGGACAAGCTGCGAGCGGTTGCGAGATCACGCACCCGCTCGGCCAGCAGCGGCACCGATTCCGCGACGGCTGCGATCTGCTGGCACTCCAGCAGCAGCAAAGGGCTGATCCGCGCTGGCACCAGGCCCCGCGACTGGGCTTCGACCAGAACGGTTTCCGGGGTAACGGGTCGGTCGTTCGTCAGCAGGCCGCGGATCACCGTCGCGATGTGGCGATGGGACGGCACGTACCAATCGTCCGCGCCGATAGTTGCGAACTGGTCGTAGACCTGGCCGGAGCCCATCAAGACTGCGCCAAGGATCGCCTTCTCGGCGGTTCCGTCGTAGCGGACTTCGTCGTTCATTCCTGCCATTGCGGGCTGTTTCCTCCGGTGCGGATGAGCTTCGTGACGTGACCGGGCATGATCCAGTCGGTTGATGCGCTGTAGTGCTGGTGGACGGCGTCGAGGGCGTCGTCGTAGCTCCAGCCCGCACGCCATGCGGCTTGGGTCCAGGCGTCGATCAAGGAGTCAGCTGGTTTGCGACCGTCGTAGGTGGCGGCGGTCTGGAGTACGGAAATCACTTCGTCGTGGGTCATGCGACGCTCCAATCGGCGGGCTCAAGTTCGATGTCGGGCCCAGGGTCCGGGGGGTGTTGTTCGATCGCAGTGGGGTTGTTACTGAGCGCATTTCGGGGGCTGGGACGCGAGGTGACGGGGCGCTGTTTCTTCTGCTCCCAGTCGAGGACGTTGGCGTCCTTCTTGGGCAGCGCGGCCTGGGGCGGGTTCACCCACTGGAGCCAGTGCCGGTCATCCAGCCACTTCGTGAAGCCGGGCGTGTATTGGTCGGTGTGGACGCCGGGCTTGCTGGCGTAGTTGCTGACCGCGCGGTGGATAACGGCGTCAGGGTCAATGCCGGGGAAACGTTTCCCGACTTCCTTGATCGCCTCGTCGTACGCGCGACGAGCGTTCCCGCTGCCACCCTTCCGCGGGTAGATGTCGTATGAGCCTTCGAACGTGTTGGCTGCCACGACCGGGCGGGCGATGGTGTCGTTGACGCCTAGCGGCTTCGTGGGAACGAGTTCGAGGCTGGCTCGACTCGCTGTGTCCCGCTGTGGGTTCGAAGGCTCTGAGCAGTTATCGGTTTCGCTGTCTGCTACCGGCGCGAGAAGCGGCGATTGCCGCGCCGCTCGCGCGCGTTTCACTTCTTCAAAAGATTCACTTCTGGAACCTTCACTTCTATGTTGCTCTCTGGGAGAGCAGGGTTCGGGCGTACCTTGCTCTCTGGGAGAGCAGGGTTCCGAAAACCCTGCTTCCTGAGAGCGCAGGGTTTCGGGGGCAACGGCATCCGAACCCTGCTCTCCAGCGACGCAGGGTTGCCCGTTGTCGTCCAGCAGGATTGGCGCCGAGAGGCAGGCGATCTCCTCCGCGGAGAAGGGCGCGTTGGCCGCCTGGAGGTGCCATACCTCACCCGTCGGCTTCGCGTTTCCGAGACGGCGGTAGCTGTACTGCCGGACAAGCCAGCCGCGCTTCTCAAGCTCATCCACGGCCGCGCTTACGGTGTTGCGGGACAAGCCAGTCTCTTTCGCGAGTGCCGCGATCGAGACCCGCCACTTCTTCGGATCTTCTGCCCAGACGAAGTACGCAATCGCCTTCGCCCTGAATGACAACTCTTCGTCGCGCCTGATGGCCATAGGTGTGGCCGCATAAAGTTTGGTTCCGTCTGGATTCATGCCCATCTGTCCATGCCGCTCGATCGGATGACGGTTCGCCGGTCGGCGATTACTCACGCCGCCTCCTGTGCGTCGTCGCGGAAGCGGTAGACGGTGCTGAAGTGCCGTACGACGCATTCGGCGTCGGCGATTTCTCGACCCTGCTGGAGTAGGACAAATGCCCGCTTCACGCGGTGATCGTTTTCCGAATACGGGGTCCCCGCCGGCCGCTGTTTCAGCGACAAAGTCGTGTAGGCGCGGCGATCGTCGAGAGGAATAACGACCGAACCGGCATGTCCGGAACGAATTACCGTGTGATCCTCGTCATTCGTGGCTATTGGAATCGCCTCCTCGGCGATATACTCGAATCCGTACCGGGATCCGGTAGAAAACCCCGGTTTTGCACGCGGTGGCACGCGTGCGATGCGCATTCGGGTCCGGGCGTTTAAGGGACGCCCGGACCCGAACAAGCGCAATAGAGCAACCTCAGGGGCGGACGTAGATGTCCAGCAGGGTTTCGCCGGTCGGCGGATGGAACTCCAACTCATCCATCAGAACGCCGATCGCGCGGTCCAGATCCTCGGCCGACGTGCCCTTCAGCATCTCAACGGTCAAAGCCTTATCGGCGCCGATCTTCGCGTGACTAACCAAGTCGCCGCTATCGCCGTCGTCGAATTCGTTCTTCACGGACTCTTCGGCGATGTAAGTAACGGTGATGCCGTGTTCGGCGATGCAATAGACGCTAGCGCCGCCCATTCCGCAATCGGCGGCAAGAATGCGGAAATGACTGAGCTGACCGACACTGGTCATTGTGGCTCCTATTTGGTGTGTTTGAACGCCCAATATCCCGGTGCAAGGAATGGGCGAGAGAATCCCTGGGCGCGGACAACAAAGCCCGCGCAATTAGGGCGAGAGATCCCGCAGAAGCGGGCGAATGAATAGCGAGAGCAGCCCTCAGGCGGCGTCGGCAGTTCCCCAGGCAGGAAGCTGGCGGAGATAGAGGTCGAGCGATTCCCGCGAATACAGCACTTTGGCGCCGATCTTGCGGGCGGCGATCCGCTCGGCGCGCAGCAGTTCGTACAGCGTGGTCCGTGACAGACCGGAGTAGGCCATTGCGGACCGAGTGTCGAGATACTGGGGGCGACGGTCGACTCGGTCGCCGTCGAAGAACTCGCTGATCGCTGCGCGCACGGCGCGGTCGACCTCCAAGCGCACAACTTCGGCGGTGTGCGCGGGTGGTTCGACAGTGTTATGGTTTGACATGGACCTGTCCTTGTGAGGGGTCTTTTTCCGCGGATGCCGTAGGGGCGGTTCTTGGCAGGGCTTGCCCTCGGCGTTCCGTGTTGGGTGTTCGCGCGTTAACGAACTGGTGTTCGAGCATAAGATTATCGGCGACGTCAAACCCGCCTTTAAGCTGCATGAACGCGCGTAATTTCCGCAGGGGTGAAGTCGGTGGTGATTGCCGCGAGAGGCACCCCCAGCAAGTTTGCAATCCGCAGCGCTGTGCGAGGCGTACACGCCCGCCGGCCAGCCTCGATGTTGGTCATGTGCGACCCGGACAATCCGAGCGCTTCCGCGAAACCGATCTGCGTCCAACCGTAGGCTTCCCGCAGAGCGCGGATGGTCTGGCCGGTTCGGATCGGGTCTGATCTCGTGTTCATGGTGAAAGAATATGAAAGTTCAGGAAGCTAGTCAAGCCCGATTGTGCAGATACCGGAAGATAGTGTGATGCTTTTACATGGCGGTACACGCCCTGAAGTGCAGCGATACCAGTTTGTGTGATTCGCGACATGATGCACAAAATTTCGCGCCAGCACGCCATCTGAGGCACCATAGGAAGCATGAGCGACGATCCCGCTGCTAGAGACTGGCAAGCCCTCGGAGCGGCAATCGTAAGTCGACGTGTCGAGCTGGGGATGAACACCCGAGACGAGCTTGCCCAACGCATTGACCTCAGCTATCGAGCCCTCACCGACCTAGAGAACGGCAAGCGCGCCTTCTCCATGAACACCCTCGCCAAGGTCGAACAAGCGTTGGAGTGGGCACCCGGAACCAGTGTGAACATTCTGGAAGGCAAGTCGGAACCTGAGAGCACGCCTGAGGGCGACCTAATCACTATCCAGCCTCAGATCATTCCGATTCCGCAGGTTGTGGCTCTCATGGAAGCCGCGACGCGAGCACGAACCGCCGCGGATGCTGTACGGCGCGAGTCCAAGAAGTCTCTTGCCACCGTGCAACTGATCTCCGCTGCGCAAGAACTGGAGGAGGCGGCCGTCGAGGTCGTGCGGTCATGGTTCGGCGGCCGAGACAAGTTGAGGGATATGGCGGCAGCCATGAACTCCTTCATCGCCTCCGAAGATCGTCAGTGATTCGATCCCGGAATCCGCAGCGCCGCCGGCACAATCACCTCAGGCATCAGCAGCGCCGACATCTCGCCCAACCCCTGACGGGCACGCTCTAGATTGACCTTCCTGTAGACGCGGTTGGCCTTCACCGTGCTCTGACCAAGGATCCGCATACGGTCATCCTCAGGGATCTCCAGCAGGTTGTTCGCCGTGTGCCGCCCACCGTGACCAGGAATGATCAAATCCACCTTGGCGTCTCGCTGTGCCTGCTCCCAGACGTCCGAGTCGTCAGACGGCTGAATCGGCGTCTTGTTCTTCGAAACCCAAACCAGCCCATACGGATTGGGTTCGCGGTTCTGTAGGTAGACCTGCAAGATTGCGGCCAGCTCTGGCGCCATAGGGATCAGATAGCTGGCCTTGGTCTTCGGGCGCACCAGTGCCGCACCGAAGTAGAGCGGGCGTACCTCGTACCCCTTCGGGGCGTCGTAGCGGTCGATGTCGTCGGAGTACTTCATTCCCTCACGCAGGGGCAGCCATTGCAGCTGCCAGCTCTTGTCGATGGTCAGGTTCTCGAAGTCGATGCGGTCTTCTTCGAGCCCCAGCAGTTCGCCTTGCCGCATGGCGGTCAAGTAGCGGGCAGCGATCAGCGACACGTACGGGTTCTTGCGTTTGATCGCCGTCGTGATGACCTGCCGCGCCTGTTCCGCAGTGTGGTGGGGGATTTCCTTGCTGGACGCCGAAGGGCGATCGACAAGGCGGGCGACGTTCTCACGCACCAGCGGAGGACGTTCCTTAAGGGCATCATCGAGGCCATCGCGGATGCGGTCGTAAGCGACCTGCGCAGTACGCGACGACCACTTCGGGACCTCTTGGACCTCGCCCTCGACTTCCTTCTCCACTGTCGTAGTCCGAACGTAGTTGAGCAGGTGCCGAATGTGGGCGGGCTTCAGTTTCGCGAGGGGGACGTGACCGATCGCCGGAATGATCTGCTGGCGGATCGTCGACTTGTAGGTGCGGTGCACGCGCGGCGCCAGATCAGGCTTCTTGATCTCGTCGACCCATTTGAGCATCCAAACCTCAACTGTCGTACCGAGTTTCAGTTGTTCGAGCCCCTTGGCGATGTCTACCTTCAGTTGTTCGAGCTTGTCTTGCGCGTCGTTCTTGTCTCGGCTCGATACCTGCGATCGGTAGCGGGCGGGATCCAGCTCGTTGGGTATCTCGACGCGACCGATCCACATACCGTCCCTGCGCTGGAACAGCGAGCCCGTGCCCTTGGTTCGCCGGCGTTTCTTGCCTGGGGTGCGAAAGGTCTCGCGCTTATCTGCCAACGGTTCAATCCTGACCTGAAGCGGAGGGTTAGCTAGTCCGAAATTGGTTCTTCCGTACCATTTCTTGATTTACTGTACCCTATTACTATACCCTATGGTGAGTGTTCACCCGTGTTCGCAAAAGCGGACATGTACCTATTGAGCAGGGATTACGTAGAGATGACCAGGCGCGATTTCGCCGAGTCTTCAGCTTCCCAAGCTGAGAGTGCGGGTTCGATTCCCGTCACCGGCTCTCTTTCTCTCTCCCCGCGATACCGTCCTTCGGCTGCGCGATACCGCCTGCGGGCTCACGAACGAAATCCTTTGTCGCCCATAAACATCGGTCACCGGCGAACAACCGGCGGCCGATGTCCCTCGTCCGGGGTCGTCAGCTGACGCCGAGGTTGATACCGAACGCCAACTCGATCCACCGCACGGCGGCGGTGAACGCCGGGTACCACCCACCGCGGAGACCGAAACGAAGGCTCGTAACGGGTCGATTCCGGCGGCGAGGTTAGGCGGGGCGAATCGTGGCTACCCCTCCGGAGGTGCCGGGTGCCGTGGACGACTGCCGGCCGGGTTGATCGGCCGGTCCACGGCACGTGACTGTCGCACCGACCGTGACCTGTGACGACGGCGGAAGGAAACCGGACAGATGCTCATGCTCACGCCCACTGCCATTGAGGCCGTTCGCACCATCACCTCCGCGGACGGAATGCCCGACGATGCCGGATTGCGCATCTCCTCGAACGACGGCGCCGAGACGCTGCAACTCGCAGTAGCCGCGGGGCCGTCGGAGCAGGACCAGGTGCTCAACGCGGAAGGCCCGCGCGTCTTCCTCGACGAGCAGGTCGTCGACTTCCTCGACGACAAGATCCTCGACACCGGGCTGGGCCCGGACGGGCAGGGCACCTTCGTGCTCGCCCAGCAGGACCCGAACACCGCAGGGCGCTAGGCCGACGCCGATTCGGCTTCCGCGGCCGAATCGGCGCCCTCCCCCGCCCGACTGCCGGAACCGAGCTAGTCCGGCCAGATCGGCGTGCGCTTGTTCAGAAAGGCATCCATACCCTCGCGGGCGCCCGGCAGCTGGGATGCGGCGGCCATGACCTCGAGCGCGATCGCGTAGGCGTCGTCCTCCGGGCGGTCCAGCTGGGCGTACAGCGTGCGCTTGCCCAGCGCCTTACTGGCCCGGCTGCCCCGGGTCGCCCTGGTGAGCAGCTCGGCGACCGCCCGGTCGAGATCGGCGTCGGGGACGGCTCGGTTGATCAGCCCCCAGTCGGCGGCGGTGTGGGCATCGATCGGGTCGCCGGTGAGGGCGAGTTCCATCAGGCGTTTGCGGCCGATCGCCCTCGCCACGGGAACGGCCGGAGTGTGGCAGAACCAGCCGCCCTTGCCGCCCGGGAGGGCGAAGCCGGCCGATTCGGCGGCGACGGCCAGATCGCAGGAGGCGACCAGCTGGCATCCGGCTGCCGTGGCGAGGCCGTGAACGCGCGCGACAACGACCTGGGGCACGGATTCGATGGTCGACATGACCTCGGTGCACAAGGTCAGCAGATCGCGCACGCCGAGCAGGTCACGGGCGGCGACATCGGCGAAATCGTGCCCGGCGGAGAAGACGGGACCGTTCGCGGCCAGAACGATCCCGCTCGCATCGCTGCCGCCGGCCCAGCGAAACGCGGACAGCAGCTCCCCGAGATGATCGGCCGAAAGCGCATTGCGCCGGTCCGGCCTGTTCATGGTGATCCGAACGGTCTCACCGTTGCGCTCGACGAGCAGGTGCTGGTACTCCGCTGTAGCCATATCCCCACGGTAGATCGGTCCGGCCGCGGTGGGGGCCTGCGAACCGGTCGAGCGCCCGGTGAGCGTGCCGTGGATCTACTGCGGGGCCGCGACGCAGGTCGTGGCGATCTTCTGGGTCGCCGCACGCGCCTTGTCGGAGTCCTCCTTGCTCAGGCCACCCATCGAGCCGTCGGTCACCTGGGCATTGCTGCCGGGCTTGGTCATCTTGCGCAGGCCGTCCTGCGAAATGCCTTCGTCCACATAGAGTTTGGCGGCGCAATCGGCGAGTTTCGCATCCTTGAGGCCGCTGGACTGCAGAGATTTCGACAGGTCGGCCTGGGTGATGGTCGGCTCCGAATCCTTGTCGGAACCGCACGCACCCAGAAGCGGCAGGGCGATGCAGACGGCGGCGATCAGCGAAATCCTCAACTGTTCCTCAATTCTCAGGCGTATCAGCTATGGCGCGTTCCGGTGGAACCGGACACGAACCGCGCAGGTGATACTGCCGCATCAGGCGGCCGGACAACAGTCCGAGTCCTGCGAACACGGAGCGTTCACAACGGCGCCGCTCACCGATCCTTCGGCCGCGGTTACGGCGACCTCTGTTGGCGTAACGCCAATGATTGCTAGGGTGTCCCCGTTCCTCGTCGGCGTCCGATCTCGGTGCGGGAGTTTCGAAATGATGTTGAACCATCACCGGGTCGGCACCGGTGAACCGCTGGTCCTGATCCACGGCGTCGGAAGTCGCTGGCAGGTGTGGGAACCGGTCATCGACACGCTGGCGGCCCACTTCGACGTGATCGCGGTCGACCTTCCCGGTTTCGGCGGGTCCGACCCGCTACCGCACACCACGGTGGACACCCTCACCGACGCTCTGCACGCGTTCCTCACCGAACAGGGCCTGGAACGACCCCACCTCGCCGGCAATTCGATGGGCGGTCTGATCGCGCTGAACCTCGGCGCGCGCGGTGTGGCGAGTTCGGTGACCGCGTATTCACCGATCGGGTTCTGGTCCGATGCCGGGCGCATCTGGTGTCAGCAGGCGCTGGGCCGCGCGGCCACCCTGGGCCGGGGACTGCGCACACAACTGCCCGCCATCCTCGGCACACCGGCCGGGCGGACCGCCTTCCTGAGCATCGTCTTCGGCCGGCCGTGGGCGCTGGACACCCGGACCGCGGTCGAGACCGTGGACGGCGTTCTCGATGCCCCCGGATTCCGTTCGGCCCTGGCCTCTTTCGACCAGGCGCGGCTGCGCGACGGCGGCCGCCTGGCTCGCATCCCGGTCACGATCGCCTGGGGCAACCGCGACATCCTGCTCACCTATCGGACCCAGAGCCGGCGGGCGCGGCAATGGCTTCCCCAGGCCCGGCACATCACCCTGGCGGGCAGCGGCCACACCCCGTTCTACGACGACCCGGCCGGTTGCGCGAAGATAATCCTCGAGCAGGTGCCTACCGGCGGGTAACCGCGGGGGCCGACCCCGATCAGCACGGAGTGAGCGATGAGCGACGTATCCCTGACCTTCGACGGTGATCGTGCCTACGTCGAACTCGACCGGCCCGACAAACACAACGGGCTCACCATCGACATGTTGAACGATCTCGTCCGGGTGGCGCGGGTGATCGGAAAGCGCGACGAGATTCGCGCCGTGATCCTCGCCGGCAACGGGCCCAGTTTCTCCAGTGGCCTCGATATCGCGAAGGCAACCGGCGACCCGTTGAGTATCGTGCGCAATTTCCTGCCCCTGCCGTGGCTGGGCACGAATGCTTTTCAGGAGGCGTGCTGGGCGTGGCGGCGGCTGCCGCAGCCGGTGATCGCGGCGGTGCACGGCCATTGTTTCGGCGGCGGACTGCAATTGGCCCTGGCCGCCGATTTCCGTTTCGCCACACCGGATTCCGATTTCGCCGTGATGGAAGTCGCGCACGGCCTCGTTCCGGATATGTCGGGCGCGGTCACGCTGTCGCGCCTGATCGGCGCGGACAAGGCCCTCCTGCTGACCATGACCGCCGATCCCGTCGACGCCGCCTATGCCGCACGAATCGGACTGATCACCGAGGTGAGCGAGGATCCGCGCGCCGAAGCCGAGAAATTGGCCGATCGCATCGCGGCCCGCCCGGCACCCGCCGTCGCCGCCGCCAAACAATTGTTCGAGCGCACCTGGCACGCGGGCACCCGCCGCACTCTGGGAATCGAACGGGCGACGCAGATACCACTCCTGGTCCGGCAAGCGCTCGGCCGTCGGTAGATTCGACAAAGGGACACACCGCCGACCCGGGAGTTACCCGAAAACGCGAGAAGGAAACCCATTTACCCGCGATTCGCTGTTAGCATTTTCACACTTTGCCAGCGAAGCCGGTGAACGGGGGCGCATCGGCGAGAACGGGAAGGGCTGCATTTGTCCAAGACCGTATCCGTCCTGCTGTCCGCGATAGCGGGCGCCTCGGCCGTCCTTCTGACCGTGACCGCGCCGGCGGCCGCCAACCCGAATGCCATCAATCCGATTCCGGTTCTCAACGGCACCACCGGATTACCGAATCTGGTCGGGCGTTCGCGAGCGATATTCCAGGTCACCGGAATGGCCAGCCCGAACGCCACCGAGAACTACAACGTCCTCGGCACCGACCTGGGAATCATGTGGGACAACGGCCGCGGCGAGATGCTCACCGCCTTCGGCGATACCGCCGGCGTGGGGCTGCCGAATCTGCTGGCCGGCAGTTTTTGGGCGTGGCGCAGCAATATCCTGGTGCGCAGTCACACCCAGGATCCTTCGGACGGCATCTATTTCGACAGCGCCGTGCGCGACGTGTTCGGCCAGGCGCGGGATCTGATCCCCAGTCCCAAGATTCCGTTCATCGAGATCAGCCGCATCCCGACCGCGGGAATCTCGGTGAACGGCGTGCAGTACATGAGCCTGATGTCGGTGAAGAGCTGGGACGACGTCGGCCAGTGGACCACCAACTTCTCGGGTCTGGCCGCCTCCGCCGACAACGGGGAAACATGGGCCGACCTCGATTTCACCCGCCGGCCCGACGAGGGCGGCAATGCCAACTTCCAGATGAACGCCTTCGTGAAGAGCGGCGGCTGGGTGTACGAATACGGCACGCCGTCGGGCCGCAATCACTTCGCCTACGTCGCGCGCGTGCGGGAGAACGACATCCAGAATCTCGCCGAATACGAGTACTGGGACGGCGGGGCGTGGCGTAAGAACGATGTGAACGCCGCCCGCCCGATCACCGGCGGGGTCGGCGAGATGTCGGTGATGTGGAACGACTACCTCGGGCAATTCGTCATGCTGACCACCGATCCGTGGAATTCGGTGGTGATGCGCCGGGCGTCTTCCCCGGAGGGGCCGTGGAGTCCGCCGGAGGTGCTGATCGATACACGTGAATTGCCCACCGCCTACGCCCCCTCGATCTTCCCGTACCAGACCGGGCGCGATCTGTATTTCCTCACCACGGTGCACAGTCAGTACAACGTCGTTCTCATGCGCACGACGCTGTAGGTCGCCTCGGATACCCGGCGCCCGGCCCCCGTTTCACTCGGCCGGGCGTCGCGCTGTAGCTGGCTAGACTCGCCCCATGGACGCCGCCGAGTGGGACGAGCGCTACGCGCAGAGCGAGTTGGTGTGGGGTGCACCGCCGAACGCGACGGTGGTGGAACACATCTTCGGTTTGGAGCGGCACATTCGGCTGGTGCCCGATGTGCCCGGTGAAGCGCCACCCGAACTGCCGCGTGCCCTGGACCTGGCGTGCGGGGAGGGACGGCACGCGCTCTGGCTGGCCACGCACGGCTGGCAGGTGCGAGCGGTCGACTTCTCCCAGGTGGGCATCGACAAGGGCCGCACGGTCGCCTCGCGGATGTCACGTTCGGTGCGCAGCAGGATCGATTGGGAATGCGCGGACGTCACCGATCTGGCCGGTGCGGGGATCGACGGCCCGTTCGAACTGATTCTCGCCGTCTACATTCATCTGCCCGCCGACCAGCGGCGCAGCCTGTTGCTCGCGGCGGCCGAGCGGCTGAGCCCGGGCGGCACCCTCCTCGTCCTCGGCCACGACACCACCAATATCGCCGACGGTTACGGCGGGCCGCAGGATCCGGCGATCCTGTTCACTCCCTACGACGTGGTGGCGGATCTCGCTGCGGCAAAACATATTCGGATCGACACGGCGCAGCGGGTGCTGCGCGAGACCGAGGGACGCGACGCCATCGACGCCCTCGTGGTGGCCACCGCGATCGTGCCCGATCTGGAAGAGCAAGCGACGGCCACCCCGGACGCGTGATCCGGGGTGGCGACGCCTCACAGTCCGGCGCTGCCGGTGGGTAGCGGCGCCGGTCCGTGGGACTGTGCGGGCGGATCCGTCCGATCGTCACCGAATCGGTCGCGGCCGAATCGGTCGCGGCCGAATCGGTCACGGCCGAATCGGTCCCGGCCGAACCGGTCGTAACCGAAGCGGTCGTAACCGAGCGAGTCGTATCCGGACCGGTCGAAGCCCGAGCGGTCACGGCCGAACCGGTCGTATCCGGACCGGTCGAAGCCCGAGCGGTCGCGCCCGAATCGGTCGACACCCTGGGCGTTGAACCCGTCGGAGCCGAAGCCGTCGGCGCTGCACGGCGGGGCGGCGCCACACGGAACGCTCGCCTGCGCGGCACCCGCTCCGGCGACGGCGATACCGGCCGCTGCGAGGACAGCCAGTGCGACACCGGCCGCGGGACGACGAGCGGCGCGAATCGGGCCTGCGATCATGGATCTGTCTCCTCTCGAAATCCCGACCACAGCCGAAATTACCTCCGCAACGGCGGCCCGGCATCGGGGTATTCCCGGAGATGGAACCTGAGATTCGATGATCCACAGGCCTTTCCGCACCGATCAATCCATGTCCGCCCAGCGTCGCAGCCACGGCTCCACCGTCCCGGCGATGAGATCGAAGCCACTGCGAAACGAATGGGCCTGGCCCGGAATCACTTTCACCTCGGCCGCATCGGCGGAGTCCGGAATTCCGAAGGGATCGCGTTCACCGTTGATCACCACCACATCGGTGTGCGCGGACGCCGCCAGCAGCTCCTCTCGCCGCGTCTTCTCCGGCTTACCTGGCGGGTGCAGCGGAAACGACAGCGCCAGTATGCCTTTGGCGTCGGCTTCGACGGCGGTCCGGCAGGCGACCCGGGCGCCGTTGCTGCGCCCGCCCTGGATCAGCGGTATCCCGGGCGCCTGCTCGCGCAGGGCCGAGACGATCTCCAACCACGCCGCATCCTGCACCGTCGCCGAACCGGGTGCCCGCCGACCGGCGACCCGGTACGGCTGAATCACCCGCGCGACCACCCCGCCCAGCGCCACCGCGCGATCGCGGACCGCCAGCAGATCCCCGGCCTCCACCCCGCCGCCGGAACCGTGGGTGAGCAGCAGCAGAAACCGGTCGCCGGCCTCCCGGTCGATCTCCACCTCGGCGTCCCCCGCAGCTGTCTCGATGCGCACGGTGTCCACGGTAATCCCCGCTCAGCGGGGGCCTGCCACGCACCGGAAGCCGATATGACTCATCCCGGTGTCGACCATCTGCGGGCGACGCGCGGCGGGCCGGTACCGGCGGCAGTAGCTGTCGGCGCAGAGAAACGAACCGCCCTTGATCACCTTGCGCGGCACCCGGAACTGCGGCTGACGCGGGTCGAAACTCCGCTCCTGATCCCCACCGCGCGGATTACGCGGGACGCAGCATCCGCCGCCGCCCGGATGGCGCTCGGCGTACCAGTCGCCGGTCCATTCCCACACGTTGCCGGCCATATCGGACAGGCCGTAGTCGTTGGGCGGATAGGAACCGACGGCAGTCGTGTGTCCGTAACCGCGGTCGGGACGCCACGGGAAGTCGCCGTGCCAGTAGTTCGCGAGGCGCCGGTCTCCGGATTCTCCCTCCTCGCCCCAGGTGAATTCGGCACCCTCCACCCCGCCGCGGGCCGCGGCCTCCCACTGCGCCTCGGTCGGCAGCGCCCGGCCCATCCATGTCGCGTAGGCGGCGGCGTCCTCGTACGCGATATGCACTACCGGATGATCGGGCCGGTCGGCGATCGACGACCCGGGCCCCTCGGGATGCCGCCACGAGGCGCCGGGCGTCCAGCGCCACCACAGGTTCAGATGCCGCAGGTCGACCGGGCCGGCCGTCCGGGTGAACACCATCGAGCCGGGTTGCAGATTCTCGACCGGTGCTCCCGGAAAGTCGGCGGAATCGAGCGGGCGCTCGGCGACGGTGCGGTACCCGGTGTCGGCGACGAACCGTTCGTACTGGCTGTTGGTGACCTGCCGAGTTTCGATGGCGAAGGCATCCACGGCCACTCGATGGGCGGGCCGTTCCTCCGGATAGTGGCGGTCCGAACCCATCGTGAAGGTCTGTGCGGGTATCTGCCGCACGTCGGTGGCGATCGAAATATTCACGGGCCGTTCCTACGAATCGGGTGTGAAGATCTGCGCCCAGTCATTCTTCATGCTGACCACCGTCCAGTCGTTGCGACGCGCGTGCTCGAGCGCATTCTCGGCGCCGGCGACGTAGTCGAATTCCCGGTCCGCGTCGTCGTGCAGGATCAGCATGCGCAACGACGGCGCGCCCGCGAGTTCGGAGAACGACAGCATGGGCAGATCGCCGTTGGAATTGCCGACCGACAGGATGGGACGGCGGCCGATCCGGCTCCAGATTCGGACCGGTTTCTCCGGCCCGTCGTCGAAGAAATCCATCGCGGATTTGTAGAGCAGGTCGCTGCGGCCTTCCCGTTCCCGATAGGTCAACCCGAGCGCACTGCCGATCACCCGCTCCGGCGGCACCCCGTAGAGATCCCCCGCGACCGGGCGCATGAAATCCCGATCACCACCTGAGGCGATGTAGGTGGTGAATTCGCTGTCGCGCAGATACCACAGCAGCTCGACCATCGGAGCGAAACCGCAGCCGTGATACGGGCGGCCGAGGGTCGGGTGGTCGGCATGGGAGAAGAATGCCGCCACCCGCGCGTCGTAATCCTCGACGCTGATCTCACCGAACGCGCGAGTTACCGCGCCCATCAACAACTTCAGATCGGTGTCGTCACCGTGGTAGTGCTTGACCATCGCCGCGCCGAGCCACTGCAGGTCCTGCTCGTAGGCCGCGCGCCACGGCTGTTGCGTGCGCAATCGCGGTTCCTGCTCGGCCATTTCGGCCAGTCGCCGGATGGTGAAGTCGAGCTGAATCGGCATCGGCTTCTCACACCACAGGGTGCCGTCGTTGTCGAATACCGCTATCCGCGCGGACGGTTCGACATAGTCGGGCCCGCCCCGATCGGTGACGCGAGCGACGAAATCGACGATGGCAGAAATGGTTTCACCGTCGTTCCATGATTCCAGCGACACCGCCATGGTCAGTCCCGGGCGAGGAAGTCGTGCAGTTTGGCGACCGCCTGGTTGATGGTGAAGGTGGCCGGTTCCTGACGCGGCGGAAATTCCTTGAACGTGTCGAGGAACGCCGTCGCGATGGCCGTCCCGTAGAAGGCGATGTAGTCGTGGTCGAGGAACCAGTCCCAATAGGTATTGGAGGTGACGTCGGCTCGCTCGAACGGGTCGGTGCGCAGATTGAACAGTTTCGGCACCCGCAGCGGGGTGAAGGGTTCGGCCCAGATTCCGAGCGTGCCCTGTTTGCGCTGCTCCATGAACACGATCTTCCAATTCTCGAACCGGATTCCGAGCACATCGCAGTCGTCGGAGAAATAGACCATGCCGCGCCGCGGGCTGTGTTCGACCTCGCCGGTGAGGTAGGGCAACAGGTTGTAGCCGTCGATGTGGACCTTGAAAGTCTTGTCCCCCACCGCATGTCCCTGTTCCAGCTTGTCGACGATGTCGGGTTCGCCGGCCGCGGCGAGCAGCGTCGGCAGCCAATCGTGATGCTGCACTATGTCGTTGGAGATGGAGCGGGCGGCGATGTGGCCCGGCCAGCGGATCACCTGCGGCACTCGGAACGCACCCTCCCAGTTGGTGTCCTTCTCGCTGCGGAACGGGGTGGTCGCGCCGTCGGGCCAGGTGTTGGCGTGCGGGCCGTTGTCGGTGCTGTAGATGACGATCGTGTTGTCGGCCAGGCCGAGTTCGTCGAGGGCATCGAGCACGCGGCCCACATTGCGGTCGTGGTCGATCATCGTGTCGTGGTACGGCGACTGCCAGAATCCCGCCTGCCCCACACTTTCCAGCTTGGTGTGCGTGCGCAGATGCATGTGCGTGAAGTTCAGCCAGACGAAGAACGGCGTGCCCGCCCGCTGCTGACGGGTGAGGAAATCGACGCAGGCCTCGGCCACATCCTCGTCGATCGTCTCCATCCGCTTCTTGGTCAGCGGCCCGGTGTCCTCGATGCGTTGTTTGCCGACGCGCCCGAAGCGCGGGTCCTCGGTGGGGTCGTCCTCGTCGGTCGCCCACGAGTGCAGCACCCCGCGCGGGCGTTGCAGGTCGTACAGCCGCGGGTAGGCGTCCTTGTGCGGATAGTCCGGCAGCTCGGGTTCCTCCTCCGCGTTCAGGTGGTAGAGGTTGCCGAAGAACTCGTCGAAACCGCGCACCGTCGGCAGGAATTTGTTGAGGTCGCCGAGGTGATTCTTGCCGAACTGCCCGGTCGCGTAACCAAGCGGTTTCAGCAGTTCGGCGATGGTCGGATCCTCCGGAGACAGACCGATGCCCGCGCCGGGCACTCCGACCTTGCTCATCCCGGTGCGGTAGACGCTCTGCCCGGTGATGAAGGAGGCCCGCCCGGCCGTACAGCTCTGTTCGCCGTAGGAGTCGGTGAACCGCATGCCCTCCTCGGCGAGCCGGTCGATATTGGGCGTGCGATAGCCCATCAGGCCGTCGCTGTAGCAGCTGAGATTGGTGATACCGATGTCGTCACCCCAGATGACCAGGATGTTCGGCTTCGAATCCGGCACAGCGGCCTCCTTCGGCGCAGGTGAACTACCCTGCCGACACCCTGCCCGCGACCACCCGCGGACACCTCACCCGCGACGGGTGATTGCGGTGAGCCGGCGGCCGCGTGTTCATCTCGTCACATCGCCCGGTCAGCGCTTTCCAACCCCATTACTCATCGGTAATATACGCTGTAAGTTACCCGCGAGTAGAAGGCGGATATTCCGTTCGACTACCCGGTGTGGAGACACATGGGCGGGAACGGCACACACCGACCCGCACCGACTCAACGGAGAGTGAGTAACAGAGATGGGCCATTACAAGAGCAACGTCCGCGACCTGGAGTTCAACCTCTTCGAGGTGCTGGGCATCGGCTCGGTGCTGGATTCCGGCGCCTACGGTGACCTGGACACCGACACGGTCAAGAACATCATCGACGAGGTACGCCGCCTGGCCGAGGGCCCGGTCGCCGAGTCCTTCGCCGACGCCGACCGCAACCCGCCGGTGTTCGACCCCAACACCCACAGCGTCTCTATTCCGGAGTCGTTCAAGAAGTCCTTCAAGGCCTACGAAGAGGCCGGCTGGAACAAGGTCGGCCTGAACGAGGAACTGGGCGGCCTGCCCGCGCCGCGTTCGGTGGTCTGGGCCCTCAACGAGATGATCCTGGGCTCGAACCCGGCCGTCGCGATGTACGCCGCCGGTGGCCCGTTCGGCCAGATCTTCTGGAACAACGCCACCGACGAGCAGAAGAAGTGGGCCGAGATCGCCGTCGAGCGCAACTGGGGCGCCACCATGGTGCTGACCGAGCCCGACGCCGGCTCCGATGTGGGCGCCGGCCGCACCAAGGCCATCCAGCAGGAGGACGGCTCCTGGCACATCGAGGGTGTCAAGCGGTTCATCACCTCCGGTGACTCCGACGACATGTTCGAGAACATCTTCCACCTGGTGCTGGCCCGCCCCGAGGGCGCCGGCCCGGGCACCAAGGGCCTGTCGCTGTTCTTCGTGCCGAAGTTCCACTTCGACTTCGAGAACCGGACCCTGGGCGAGCGCAACGGCGTATTCGTCACCAACGTCGAGCACAAGATGGGCCTGAAGGTCTCGGCCACCTGTGAGGTCACCTTCGGTGGCCACGGCGTCCCGGCCAAGGGCTGGCTCGTCGGCGAGGTCCACAACGGCATCGCGCAGATGTTCGACGTGATCGAGAACGCCCGAATGATGGTGGGCACCAAGGCCATCGCGACCCTGTCGACCGGTTACCTGAACGCGCTGGACTACGCCAAGCAGCGCGTGCAGGGTGCGGATCTGACTCAGATGACCGACAAGACCGCGCCGCGCGTCACCATCACCCACCACCCGGACGTGCGCCGCTCGCTGATGATGCAGAAGGCCTACGCCGAGGGCCTGCGCGCGATCTACCTCTACACCGCCGCCCACCAGAACGAGGACATCGCTCAGCTGGTCTCCGGTGCCGACAAGGACCTCGCGTTCCGCGTCAACGACCTGCTGCTGCCGATCGTCAAGGGTGTCGGCTCCGAGCGGGCCTACCAGTACCTGACCGATTCGCTGCAGACCTTCGGTGGTTCCGGCTTCCTGCAGGACTACCCGATCGAGCAGTACATCCGCGACGCGAAGATCGACTCGCTGTACGAGGGCACCACCGCCATCCAGGCGCAGGACTTCTTCTTCCGCAAGATCGCTCGCGATCGCGGCGTGGCGCTGGCCCACGTGGCCGGCCAGGTGCAGAAGTTCATCGAGTCCGAGGCCGGCAACGGCCGCCTGAAGGGCGAGCGCAAGCTGCTGGCCACCGCGCTCGAGGATGTGCAGGCCATGGCCGCCACCCTGACCGGTCACCTGATGGGTGCGCAGGAGGACGCCAAGGAGCTGTACAAGGTCGGCCTGGGTTCGGTCCGCTTCCTGATGGCGGTGGGCGACCTGCTCATCGGCTGGCAGCTGCTGCGTCAGGCCGAGGTCGCCATCAAGGCCCTCGACAACGGCGCCACCGGTTCCGACGAGGCCTTCTACAACGGCAAGGTCGCCGTGGCTCAGTTCTTCGCCCGCAACGTGCTGCCGGAGCTGACCTCCACCCGCACCGTGCTGTCCAGCCTGGACAACGACGTGATGGAGCTCGACGAAGCGGCCTTCTGATCGCCTCCTCGTCCACCGCGTGAATGCAGCGGCCCCGCCTCCCGACGGCGGGAGGCGGGGCCGCTGCCGTTCCGGGTCCCGAATGCGAAGGCCCGGGCAGCGATCCGGACGGCACGCCCGGACCGCCGGTCCTGCACCGGAATCGAGACCGGGTAATAATGTCGGCACTGGAGTGCCCCGGGGTCTGGTGCGCCATACATAAACCGAGACAACCGAGACAACGCCGTGCCGTGCCGATGTGACGAGAGTTTCGTCGGCATGTAGCACGCCGTCCGCCGAGGGCAGGCACAATACCCACGGCGTGACTCATGGAAGGAATTCGGAATATGAGACGACTGTCCGCACTGGCTGGAGCTTGCGCGGCGGTCGCGCTGCTGGGCCTGACGGCATCGCCGGCCGGAGCCGACCCGAACAACATCAATCCGATTCCCGGACTGAACGGCATCAACGGATTGCCGCAGCTCCCGGGCCCGACACAGGCGGTCTACCAGGCCACCGGGATGGCCTCGCCGAACCGGACCCAGAACCAGAACGTGCTGGGCACCGACCTCGGCATCATGTGGGACGACGGGCGCGGGCAGATGATCACCGCCTACGGCGACACCGCCGGCCTCGGCGTGCCGAACGTGCTGGCCGGCAGCATCTGGGCGTGGCGCTCGAACGTGCTGTTCCGCAGCCCGGCCGACGCGGACCCGGCGGCGGGCGTGAACTACACGAGCTTCGTGGACAATCCGCTGCCCAGCCCGAAGATTCCGGGCATCGAGATCAGTTTCATTCCGACCGCGGGCATCTCGGTCAACGGCGTGCAGTACATGTCGATGATGTCGGTGCGGGAGTGGGGCCCGGACGGACACTGGGACACCAACTTCTCCACCCTGGCCGTCTCCGGTGACGACGGCCAGTCCTGGGCGCAGCTGCCGACCACCCGCCGCGGCAACGAGAACGGCTTCCAGAGTTTCCAGCAGAACGCCTTCCTGAAGGCCGGCGGCTACGTCTACAAGTACGGCACCCCGGCGGGCCGCAACCAGCCCGGATTCATCTCGCGGGTCAAGGAAGCCGATATCGCCAATATCGACGCCTACGAGTACTGGGACGGCGGCGCGTGGAAGCCGAAGGACGCCAACGCCGCCAAGCCGATCGTCGGCGGCGTGGGCGAGCTGTCGGTGCAGTGGAACGCGCATCTGGGCCAGTACGTGATGCTGACCACCGATCCCTTCGACTCCGTGGTCATGCGGACCGCGCCGAACCCGGAGGGCCCGTGGAGTGCGCCGCGCGTCCTGGTCGACGTGCGCGATCTGCCGACCATGTACGCGCCGATGATCTACCCGTATCAGACGGGCAGCGACCTGTACTTCCTGCTCACCATGCACAACCAGTACAACGTCGTGCTCATGAAGACGCCGCTGTAGAAGTGCGGGAGCCGGAGGCCGCGAGGACATGAAGACGGCTCCGTGCGGTTGCCGGGTCGGGGGTCTGGCAACTGCACGGAGCCGATCTGATTATCGGGACCGGGCTCGGGGTGTTACACGATTCGTTTCGACACCGGAGAAATTTTCGATCGGGGCAGCGGGGACAATCGAGAGCGGTGGCGGTGCAGGGCGCTGGTCTCCCGCCGCGGTACAGCAGCAAGCAGAGCTCGGACCTGCCGAAGCTCGGACGACTCTAGGAGAAGAGTATGCAGCTGGGAATGATCGGGCTCGGCCGAATGGGTGCCAACATCGTGCGGCGCATCGTCAAGGACGGTCACACCGCGGTCGGATACTCCCGGCACGAGGACCAGATCAAGGAATTCACCGACGAACTGGGCGACAGCTTCCAGGGCGCGACCGACTACCCGGCCTTCGTCGCGCTGCTCGAGAAGCCGCGCGTGGTCTGGGTGATGATTCCGGCCGGTGCGACCGGCGCGGTCATCGACCGGATCGCCGAACTGCTGGAACCGGGCGACATCATCATCGACGGCGGTAACAGCCGCTACCACGAGGACATCGAGCGGGCCAAGGCCCTGGCGCCCAAAGGCATCCACTACCTCGACATCGGCACCTCCGGCGGCGTGTGGGGGCTGGACCGCGGCTACTGCCTGATGATCGGCGGCGAGGCCGAGCAGGTCGCCCATCTGGAACCGCTTTTCCAGTCGATCGCACCGGGTGTCGACGCCGCCGAGCGCACCCCCGGTCGCACCGGTGAGCCCTCTCCCGCCGAACAGGGCTACCTGCATTGCGGTCCCGCCGGTGCCGGACATTTCGTAAAAATGGTGCACAACGGCATCGAATACGGCGCGATGGCCGCCTACGCCGAAGGCCTGAACATCCTGCACAAGGCCAATATCGGCAAGGAACTCGACGACGCGCATTCGGCCGAGGTGTCCCCGCTGGAGAATCCGGAGTACTACCAGTTCGACATCGACGTGCCGGAGGTCACCGAGGTGTGGCGGCGCGGTTCGGTGGTCGCGTCCTGGCTGCTGGATCTGACCGCGGCCGCGCTGCACGCCGATCCCGACCTGACCAGCTTCGGTGGGCGAGTGTCGGATTCGGGCGAGGGACGGTGGACCATCCACGCCGCGATCGACGAGGGTGTGCCCGCCCCGGTGCTCTCGACCGCGCTGTACGAGCGGTTCTCCTCGCGCGGTGAGGCGCTCTACGCGGACAAGGTGCTCTCGGCCATGCGCAAGGCGTTCGGCGGGCACAACGAGCTGCCGGGCGCGTAGCCGCAGGCGCAGTTTTCGCGCCCGGTTCAGCTCAGGCTTTCGACGGCTCGGCCGACCATGTCCAGCGCCGCCAGTGGTCCGAAGGTGAGCAGGTAGCCCAGTCCCCAGAGGAATGCCATGATGTCTCCGCTCAGTCGAATTGCCGGTCGAGCCAGTCGATGGTCTGCATTCCGAACAGGTCGGTGCCCCAGCCGTAGAGGTCGGTGAGCATGGTGACCATCGAGCAGTCCGTGGGCTGGTAGGTGACGTCGGTGCCCTGCGCCCGGTAGGTCTCGGCGAGATCGCGCGAATCGGCCGCCGGGACCAGCGACATCGGCGAATCGTCCTTCGCGCACGAGGCGATCAGCACCTTGGACTTCGGCGCATCGGACCGGCCGAGCCGGTTGTCGTCGAACACCGGCTGGAACGCCGGCTCGTCGGCGGGACTCAGCCCCGAGTCGAACATCGCCCGCAGCGGAACGAACGGCATGCTGAAGTACGCGTCCTGGCATTGACCGCGGAATACGTCGGCCACCGCCCGGCCGGCCTGGTTCAGCTTCGAATCCAGCCGCATCTCAGGATATTTCGGCTCCAGCCCGAGCAGGGTCGCGAACGCGAAGCCCGAACCCACCGATCCGTCGGCGACTCGCATGAAGTTGCGCGGGTCGACCACCATGCCTTCCAGCACAGTGGATTTCACATTCAGCTCGGGCGCGTAGGAGGGTTGCAGTTCGGCCGAGAAGCCGGCACCGACACCGCCACCGGCGATCCCGAACAACGCGATTTGAGCCCGCGGGTTCAACCCGGCCTCGGGGAAGTTCAGCGCCGCGCGGGTGCCGTCGAGCTGAGTGTGCGCGGCGTACTTACCGGCGAAGACGCCGTGCGGGGCGCGGTCGGCGTCGTTGCCGACGTCGGAGATCATCACCGCGTAGCCCTTGCCGAACATCAGCGCCAGCGGGCCGAGCGCCGACCAGGACGCGCCGTCCAGCGGATCGCCACCGGTCCACTGGGTGCTGGGATGGCAGTTCCAGCCGACGCTGTCGTTGGCCTCCTGATAGGAGACGACGTGCTTCTCGTGCGCGGACTTGCCGTCTCGCGGAATCATCAGGATTCCGGTGCTGATCGCCGGAGTGCCGCCGTCGCGTTCGGTGGTGACGTACATCAGCTTCCAGGCGTCGAGATTCGCCGGCTTCACACCGGTGAACATCACGTCGACCTTCTCGGCCTTCAGCACCGTGCCGGGCTTCTCCGTACCGGTCAGCGGCGGTTCCCGATAGAACGGATCGTCGGCCCGCAGCGCCTGGAAGGCCTCCTGCGGGCTCGCCGGGGTGGCGCCCTGGAGCGAGCCGACGACGAATCCGTTGAACACCTGATTCGGAGTGGGTGTCTGCGGCGCAACGGGTTCCGCGCCGGCGGTTCCGGACACTCCGGCGCCGGCGGCACAGACCAGCGCAAGGGCGGTCGCCGCCGCCACTGTGTACCTTCTCATCAGCCCTCCTGTGTTCTGCGGGACACCCGCACCCGGTCGGGCAGACGAGTGAACTGCGCATGATGACTCATCAGCCCTCCTGTGTTCTGCGGGACACCCGCACCCGGTCGGGCAGACGAGTGAGCTGCGCATGATGACTCATCAGCCCTCCTGGCCCGCCGGTGTGACCGTCATTTCCTGTGCCGCCGAACCCAGCAGTTGCGGGATGTTCAGCAGCGGCCGATGGGATTCCAGCTGCACCTCGTACGGGGTTCGCAGCGTGGCTTCCAATGCGGGCCAATTGTTTTCGACCTGCCACTTGTATTTGGGCAGCAGTTCGGTGGTGATGTAGTCCCAGCGGTCGTCGAATGCCGACCAGTTCCAGCTCGGCAGCGGCAGGCCGAGGATCATCGGGCGGCCGTCGGCGCCGGTGAAAGGCACGCGCACGGGCCGGAATTCGCGGGGCGGTACGACACCGGCCACCGATGGCGAACCGGCGGCGCCGCTGAGGTAGGTGATCGCCGCACCGACCGGCCCCTTGTAGTCGCGCACCTGGTCCCACTGCGCGCCGATCGCCCACTGCTGTTCCCGGCGCAGCAGGGCCGCATTGCCGGCGGCGATCCGATCGCGCGTGCCCGAGGCCACATCGCGCCAGGCATTCATGATGTCGGCGCCGAACAGTCCGGCCCGCTCGAATTCCGCGAGCGCGGCGAGACCACCGGTGACGTAGGCGTCGTGCATCGGCATCAGGTCGGAGAAGATGTTCTTCTGCATCACCAGGATCATGCCGAGAATCCAGTGCAGGTCGCCGGGGGTGATGCGCGGTGCCGCGTCGGCCAGCGCACGCAGTCCCTCCGGCAGCATCGCGACCGCCTCCGGGCCGGCCGTGCGCTGGACGGCGCCGAGGACGGTATGTGCGGCATCGGCGATACCGGGCAGGTCGTAGAGGGTTCCCATCAGTTCGGCATCGACGAGGCCGCCACCGAAGTCGGCGCCGACCTGACCGCCCATGCCGGCCCACTGCAGTTCGCGGTGGCCGAGTTGCAGATTCTCGTAGTAGCGATAGGACTTGATCAGATTGTCGCGGTTGGCCTCGACGCCGGTCCGCGGATCCCAGCTGCGCAGGTCGATACCGGCCTTCTCGGTGGCGTCCACCAGCCAGTACTGATACAGCAGTGCGGCGTACCGAGTCGGCGTCACGCCCTCGGCCCGCGCCTCGTCGAGCAGGCGGCCCAGTTCCGCGCGGTCGTAGGGCAATTCCGGATTCACCCCACCGGGCGAGTGGGCGGCATCGCGATTGACCAGCGGCAGGTCGAGATACCGGTCGAGATCGGATGCGGCGGCGGCCGGGGCGGCGCCGAGTGCGCCCAATCCGACGACCGCCGCGAGAATCAATCCGGCGCCGCGCGCAATTGCGCTGATACGCATACGTCTCAGCCCTCCGCTATCGGTTCGATGATGGATCGGCGGATTTCCGCCGGGATCGGTAGCTAATCAATAGCCGAAAGCAATAGGACGCGATTTCGTCCGCTACCAGGGCGGGAACGCTCCGCGAATACTCGCCAACCAACTAGCGACCGTAAGGTTACCGGGAGATTATCAATCGCGGCTGCTGCTGCCACCCGATCCCGACCGGAGCAGGCGTCGACATTCTGTTTCTATTGCCGGATGGAATTAGCTGGTAGTTGACCGTTTATTCGGACTGCATCGGTTACGGAAGCAGTCCGAGGCGAACACCAATCGGATGACCGATATCACAATTCGATAACTTCGGTATTACCGGCGGCGGTGCTTTTCAACCATCGACAACGTGGGACGCGGCGGGCGGAACGAGTTCCGGTGGCCCGGGCCCGGTGTGCGGCTTCCGGGGCAGGGGCGCGGTCGGCGACCACGGGTAGGTTCCGGCGCCTCGAACGGCTACGGTCGGTCCATGCGCAACGTTGCCGGGATCGTCCTCGCAGTAGCCGCAGTCGCCCTCGCGGGGTGCTCCGGCGGTGGGGGCTCCACCTCCACCACCACCACGACCGGCCCCAGCGCCGCACCGGGCACGACGGGCGCCACCCCCGCGACCACCACCACCGGTAACCAGCAGGACTGCGCCGCAGGCTATCTCGCGCAGTTCACCACGCGGCAGAAGCTGGCGCAGCTGCTCACCGTGGGCGTCAAGAACGCCGCCGACGCCGAACAGGTGGTGCGCGGGGAACAGGTGGGCGGCATCTTCGTCGGCAGCTGGACCGACCAGTCCATGCTGTCGGGCCAGGGACTCGACCAGGTGAAGGCCGCCGCGCGCACACCACTGATGGTGACCATCGACGAAGAAGGCGGCCGGGTCTCGCGGTTGCAGAACCTGATCGGGCAGGCGCCCTCGGCCCGGGTCGCCGCGCAGACCATGTCGACCGACGAGTACTACCAGCAGAGCCTGGCCCGCGGGCAGGCCATGAAGAAGCTCGGCATCACCGTCGACTTCGCGCCCGACGTGGACGTCAGCGACGAGCCCGACGACGCGGTGATCGGCGACCGGTCCTACTCGCAGGATCCGCAGGTCGTCACCGACTACGCCGGCGCCTACATCCGGGCCATGCACGATGCCGGTGTCGGCGCGGTGATGAAGCACTTCCCCGGCCACGGGCACGGGTCCGGCGATTCCCACACCGGCGCGGTGCGCACGCCGCCACTGGATCAGATGCAGCAGGTGGATCTGGTGCCGTTCCGGAACCTGATCGACTCCGGCGCCGCGGTGATGGTCGGCCATCTGGACGTTCCCGGGCTGACCACGCCCAACGTTCCGGCGAGCATCAGCCCGCAGGCGATGGCACTGCTGCGCCAGGGCACCGGCTACAACGCCAAGCCCTACGACGGCCCGATCTTCACCGACGACCTGAGCGGCATGGCGGCCATCACCGCCCGGATGGGCATCGAGGACGCGGTGGCCGCCGCCCTGGAGGCCGGCGCCGACGACGCGCTGTGGATCAGCACCGACGCCGTCAGCTCGGTGCTCGACCGGCTCGAGCAGGAAGTTCGCGACGGGAAGCTGACCATGAAGCAGGTCGACGATTCGGTCCTGCGGGTGGCCAAGTACAAAGGCATCCAGCTCCCCTGCTGAGCCCGGCTTCAGCGAATCGGCGGCAATTCGTTGTTCTCCGAAACTTACCTTGGAGTAAGATAGGGGTTTCGATATGGGCTAGGAGTGTGGATGGCAGGCGGAACGAAGCGGCTTCCCAGGGCGGTTCGTGAGCAGCAGATGCTGGACGCCGCCGTCGAGGTCTTCTCCCGAAAGGGATATCACGACACGTCGATGGATGCCATCGCGGCCGAGGCCAAGATCTCCAAGCCGATGCTGTATTTGTACTACGGCTCCAAGGACGAACTGTTCCGGGCCTGCATTCAGCGCGAGAGCGCACGGTTCATCGAGGCCGTAGCGGTGGCCGGCAACCCCAAGCTCACCCCGCACGAGCAGCTGCGGGCCGGGCTCGAGGCATTCCTGTCCTATGTGGACAACAACCGGCTGTCGTGGTCGGTGCTGTATCGGCAGGCCCTCGGGCAGCAGCCGTTCGCCTCCGAAATCGCGAACAGCCGCGAGCGCATCATCGAACTGACCGCGAAACTGCTCGAGTCGAGTGCCAAATACGCCGAGCCCGGAACGGATTTCGACATCGTCGCGGTGGCGGTGATCGGCGCGGGCGAGGCGATCGCCGACCGGATCGCCAGCGGTGAGGTGGATGTCGCCAGCGCGGTCGACCTGCTGGACAATCTGGCCTGGCGCGGTCTGGCCGGTAAGAAGAAGGCCGAGTAGTACCGGCGAATCGCGCGGTCCGAGTTGCGCGGCGCCGTCGGCACCTGCCAGAGTGCGGATTGCAACAGACGGCCGGATTGCCGATGCGGCCGCCGATTCAACGGGGCGGAATTGTTCGGACTTCTCACGCCGTGCGCGCACAGCGCGGCGAAATACGGCCTGGACGCGGCGGATTGGCGCACGCATATGTGCGGCCTGTGCCTGGGCCTGCGCGACGGGCACGGCCAATTGGCCCGCACCGCGACCAATACCGATGCGATCGTGCTGAACGTGCTGACGGAAGCACAGGCCGGCGAGTCCGCGCGAACCGCGGCCGGACCGTGCGCGCTGCGTGGGATGCAGCGGGCCTCGGTCGCCGCGGCCGAATCCCCCGGGGTGCGGCTGGCGACCACCGCGTCACTCCTGCTGGGAGCGGCCAAGATTCGCGACCACGCCGACGACGGCGATGCGGGCCCGCTGGTCCGGCGGCCCATGCGGAAGGTGGCCGATCGCTGGTTCGCCTCGGCGCGCGCGAACGCCGCCGATATCGGGCTGGATATCGAACCGCTGATCGCCGCGATCGGCCGCCAGGCGGAACTCGAACAGGCGGTGTGGATTCACACGGCGTGCGGCGGGCAACCGCGTTTGCAGGCGGCACACGGGCGCGGGGCTGCCGCGATCGACTCCCGGGGCTCCGACATCGAAAGCGACACGCGGACAATCGGTTCCACACCGGCCGAGCTGCTCGCCACACTCACCGAGCCGACACAGATGTGTGCCGCGGAACTGTTCGCCCACAGCGCGGTGCTGGCGGGCCGACCGGAGAACACGCCGGCGCTCCGAGATGCCGGATGGCATTTCGGCCGCATCGCTCACCTGGCCGACGCCATCGAAGATCTGGACGACGACCGCCGCCGGAATCGCTTCAACCCGCTGCTCGCCAGCGGAGTGAGCGCCGAAGAGGCGCACGGCCTGCTGCGTGAATCCGACGCCGAAATCCGCCGCGCGCTACACCAGGCGAAGCTCGCCCACGTTCCCGCCGTCCGCTGGCTGCTGCTCGATCCGTTGCGCGGTGTCGTCCGGAAGCTGGGCCGAGCCGCGGCCGTAGCATGCGGCGACGCGAAAGCTGCCTGCGGCTGCGGAAAACGCGGCGGCCGAACGCTTTCCGACGGCGCCGATGCCGACGCCGCAGTACGGCTGCTGGGCTATCCCGTGGCGGCCGGGCACATTCGGCCCTCGGCAGCCGCAGCGGCCGTTACGGCGCAGCAGCCCTATCAGCCGAATCCCTACCAGCCCGGGACGTATCCGGCGCCGCCGCCGTATCAGCCGAACCCCGCTGGGCCGCAAATCGATCCGTCACCCTACCCCGACCAGGGACCGTATCCCGCGAGCCCGGTGCAGCCCTACGACATTCCGCCGCCGTTCGGCGATCGGCCGCCGAGCGATCCGTATCCGCCCTCGGACGAGCCGCCGCACGAGCCCCCGCGACGGCCCACCTTCTGGCAGGGCGTCGGGATCATCTGCGGGGTGTACTGCACCGGATACGCCTGCTGTGGCGGGCATCGGCGGCCGTGCAGCGGTGAACACCGGGATGCCTGGATACAACGCTGCGACTGCGATTGTGACGACTGCTGCGACTGCGAGGGCTGTGGCGATTGCTGCAACTGTTGCAACAGTTGCGGCGACTGTGACTGCGATTGCTGCGGCTGCGACTGCAACTGCTGACCCGGCCGCCGATCGCCGGCCGGAACGGCAACAGCCGCCCACCTTCTCGGCGGCCGCATATCGGATCGCATGGGGGATTCGATATGTGGCGGAGGCGAAAAGGTGGGCGGCTGTTGCCGTTCCGGCCGGCGATCGGCGGCCGGGTCAGCAGTTGCAGTCGCGGTCAGATGAGGGTAGCCCTTCTTCGGATGTTTCAGCGACAGATCCCAGCCCTCGGCGGTCCGGTCGGCGTA